>CAKZPJ010000307.1 GCA_937138955.1 uncultured Flammeovirgaceae bacterium
TAACAAGTTTCACAACTGCTAGTTTAGATCCACCCGGAGCTTTAAGAACTACGTCAAACTCAGTTTGCTCTTCAGCTCCACCGCCTTCTCCGTCACCGCCAGCGGGTGCTGCGGCAACAGCTGCGGCAGCAGCCGGCTCAATACCATATTCTTCTTTCAGAATGTTCGCCAACTCGTTTACTTCTTTCACTGATAGGTTAACCAGTTGTTCTGCGAAGTCTTTCAGATCTGCCATTTTAATTCGAGATTAATTAGTACGTATTGTTTAATTGATTTTATTTTTCTATGACTCTTCTCGCTCCGATAGAGTTTTAACGATACCAGCCAATTTAGTTTTGCCACTCTGAAGAGCAGAGATAACGTTTTTGGCAGGAGATTGCAGTAACGTGATTACCTCGCCCAAAAGTTCCTCTCTAGACTTCAACGAACTTAGCATATCAAGATGCTCACCGCCAATGAATAAATCCGAATCGATTGAAGCCGCTTTAAGGGCTGGCTTTTCTGCACCTTTAACTTTCTTAAGGTACTCCTTAATTACCTTAGCAGGGGCATTACTCGTCTCAGTCGAGAACATAATACCAGATGTTCCTTTCAATACATCATTGAAAGATCCGTAATCAGCATCTAGCTGCTCTAAAGCTTTACGGATTAAAGTATTTTTGAATATTTTATATTCAATCCCGCGCTGAAAGCACATTGCCCGGAATTCATTAATCTCTTTTACCGATAACCCTCCGGTATCTGCTACATAAAAGTAGCTAGTGTTACGAAGCTTTTCGGCGAGATCATCAATCAGGGTTCCTTTTTCTTCTCTAGTCATAACAGTTATATACCTGGAACGGTGTTTTTGTCTATAGGCACTCCTTTGCTCATAGTGCTCGATATTGAGATGCTTTTAAAATAAGTTCCTTTAGCGGAAGAAGGCTTCAAACGATTAATCATCTGAATCATCTCAGTAGCGTTGACCAATAATTTCTCCTGATCAAAAGATGCTTTTCCAATACTAGCATGGATAATACCGAACTTATCGACTTTAAAGTCAATTTTACCAGCTTTCACATCCTGCACTGCTTTTCCAATATCCATGGTTACGGTACCTGCTTTCGGGTTGGGCATTAAACCACGAGGACCTAAAACTCTACCGAGTCTACCTACTTTTGCCATTACGGTAGGCATTGTTACAATCACATCTACATCAGTCCAGCCGCCTTCAATTTTTTTAATGTATTCGTCTAACCCTACGTAATCAGCACCAGCTTCTTTCGCTTCGGCTTCTTTTTCAGGAGTACAAAGCACCAACACTTTCACATCTTTACCGGTACCGTGTGGTAGAGCAACTACGCCTCGCACCATTTGGTCAGCCTTACGAGGATCTACACCCAAATTCACATCAATGTCTACCGAAGCATCAAACTTGGTAGTGGTAATATCTTTAACAATTTCAGTAGCTTCTTGAAGAGAATAAGCCTGGGTGAGGTCGTACTTCTTCAGAGCATCTTGTTGTTTTTTTCCTAGCTTCGCCATGTATTCACAAATTTATTCGGCCCAAGGGGCTTTCCCAGTAACTCTTAACCCCATACTTCGAGCAGTACCTGCTACCATTTTCATGGCCGACTCTACTTTAAATGCATTTAAATCAGGCATTTTAGTTTCAGCAATATCCTTCACCTGATCCCAAGTCACGCTACCTACCTTAGCCCGATTGGGCTCCGATGATCCTTTCTTTAACTTGGCAGCCTCCATCAGTAAGGCGGCAGCAGGAGGGGTTTTAATAACAAAGTCGAATGACTTATCAGTATATATTGATATTAATACTGGAAGTAATTGACCGGGTTTATCTTGCGTCCGGGCATTAAACTGCTTACAGAACTCCATAATGTTCAACCCCTTACTACCCAAAGCTGGGCCTACAGGGGGAGATGGATTTGCTTGCCCACCGCGAATCTGTAATTTTAAGTATCCGCTTATTTCTTTAGCCATTGTTACCGCTATTATCTACTTTTTCAACTTGCATATAATTCAGCTCTACCGGAGTGTTACGGCCAAATATTTTTACCATTACTTTCAATTTCCGGCGCTCTTCAAATATTTCTTCAATATTGCCAACGAAACCGCTGAACGGTCCATCCATTACTTTCACTTCTTCACCCACTATATACGGAGTATCCATTTTAATATCTTCTTCCTCTGCTTCATCAACCCGACCTAGAATTCGGTTGATTTCCGCTTCACGTAGAGGTACAGGTGGTTCTTGCGAACGAGCTGTGCTCGTTCCTTTAGCGCTCAGAAACCCAATTACATTGGGAACATTATTGATCATGTGAAGCACTTCCCCATTTTTCAGGTCAGCTGATACTAAGATATATCCTGGAAAAAATTGGCGTTCCCGCACTCGCTTTTTTCCGTTCCGCATCTCCATTACCTTCTCTGAAGGAATGATTACTTGGGGGACAAACTCTTCTAGCTTATTGACTCTAATCTCATGCTCAAGATATTCCCGAACTTTACGCTCTTTTCCACTTACAGCGCGGATCACATACCATTTTGGATCGATCATGACTTTCAGTGTTTTTTAAAATGCGTTATAAAACCATTTCATCGCATTTTCAAAGCCGAGATCAATGACTCCAATCAGTAATGCAAAGATTAATGAAGCGACCAGTACTAAGAACGAACTTCTTTGCAATGACGAATAAGCAGGCCAGGTAACCTTTTCACTCATCTCTTGATAAGATGCTCGGATAAATTCAACAACGTTATTCATAATGAATGCTTCATTTTAGCACGGGCGGTAAGATTCGAACTCACGACCTACGGTTTTGGAGACCGCCGCTCTACCAGCTGAGCTACGCCCGTTTGAAAAGTAAGAAATATGCCCCGGCAGCCGCCGCTGCGGAATAAATCCGGGGTCTATATCACATTTCTTAGTCTGTAATTTCAGTTACTTGACCCGCACCTACCGTACGTCCACCTTCACGAATCGCAAAGCGAAGACCTTTTTCCATCGCTACTGGCGAGATAAGTTCTACAGTAATAGAAACGTTATCACCTGGCATTACCATTTCAACATTGTCTGGCAATGTAATCTCACCTGTTACGTCAGTGGTACGGAAGTAAAACTGAGGACGATATCTTTTAAAGAAAGGAGTGTGACGACCACCTTCTTCTTTTGATAACACATATACTTCAGCTTTGAATTTTGCATGAGGAGTAACTGAACCAGGCTTGGCAATTACCATTCCGCGACGAATTTGCGCTTTTTCAATTCCACGAAGTAGCAACCCAACATTGTCACCCGCTTCACCTCGATCAAGAATCTTACGAAACATCTCAACCCCAGTCACCGTAGACTTTAAGTTTTCAGCTCCCATACCCAAGATATCAACCGCATCGCCAGAGTTGATTACTCCTCGCTCAATACGGCCAGTAGCCACAGTTCCTCGTCCAGTAATTGAGAACACATCCTCAACTGGCATCAAGAAATCAAGATCAACCAATCGCTCGGGCATCGGGATATACTCATCTACCGCGTTCATTAACTCATCAACTTTCTCAACCCACTGGTCTTCACCATTAAGTGCACCCAAAGCAGAGCCTTGAATCACAGGAATATCATCTCCAGGGAATTCGTAGAAAGAAAGCAACTCACGGATTTCCATTTCTACTAACTCCAATAGCTCAGCATCATCTACTAAGTCTACCTTATTCATAAATACTACAATAGCCGGCACACCAACCTGACGAGCTAATAGGATATGCTCGCGCGTTTGAGGCATTGGACCATCAGTTGCAGCCACTACCAAAATAGCTCCATCCATCTGAGCCGCTCCAGTAACCATATTCTTTACGTAGTCAGCGTGACCAGGGCAGTCAACGTGAGCGTAATGACGGTTCTCAGTTTGGTACTCAACGTGAGATGTGTTAATGGTAATACCCCGTTCTTTTTCTTCGGGAGCATTATCAATAGATGCAAAATCTTTCAGTTCTGCTAGACCTTTTCCAGCCAGTACGGTGGTGATAGCAGCAGTTAACGTTGTTTTACCGTGGTCAACGTGACCGATAGTACCGATATTCAAGTGCGGTTTGGAACGGTCAAAGGTTTCTTTAGCCATGTTAAAAAACAGTTTCAGTGATCAAAATGTAACGAAATCTAAAGAGGCAAATGCCTCTGTAAACGTTTGAGCCAACGACGAGATTTGAACTCGTGACCTCTTCCTTACCAAGGAAGCGCTCTACCCCTGAGCTACGTCGGCAGCTCTAATGAGTAATAATTAATGAACATTGAATAACTATTCATTACTCATTATTGCATTAACCATTAAAGTGAGCGGGAGAAGGGTCTCGAACCCTCGACCTACAGCTTGGAAGGCTGTCGCTCTACCAATTGAGCTACTCCCGCTAGTAATCTGATAATAAAAAGGCAAGTACTGATTCCACTTGCATCTGCATTAACACCAACCCCGCTAGAATAATTCGCCTCTTATTCAGATTTTGTCAGTGGGGAGAGAAGGATTCGAACCTTCGAAGCCGAAGCAACGGATTTACAGTCCGTCCCATTTGACCGCTCTGGAATCTCCCCAAAAACTCCATGTATATAAATAGTAGGAAAACCTAAAATTTGCCCACTATTTTTAATGGAAGGGCAAAAGTAAGGTCTTTTTCTATATATTCAAATGATACCCGAAAAGAAATTGGAAAAAATCCACTTAAATTTTTAGTAAGTATTTGACTGATACAAAGCTTTGAGCCGTTCGTCCTTCTCGTTGTCTCTAATAGACTGGAGCATCAGACTTACTTCCGGCTGCTCGCTAAAGAATAGTAGGCCGCGGTAGGCCGTTAGCCGAATGTAATATTGGGGGTGATTCCGAGCCTGATCGGCCAACAACTGAATACCTTGCTGAGTAGATGGCTCATCATTGGTCGCTACTAAGTACTGCGCTAGATAATTCAGAAAATAGTACAAAGTCTCATCCGAAATTTTAGTCGCTTTTTCTTCAAACCATTGGTACTGATCAGCCACTCCTTCAGAAACAAAGTAGTCAGCCAAAGCCATTACCGTATTGAAGTTGGTGAATTTGTGGTAGGGAGCAAAACGAGAAGCCTTATCAGTAGCCGTTGTTTTGGCGTAACCAGCAATGGCGGTACCTACTACCGCGTAGCTAGAATCTTGTAGGGCTTGCTGGAATAAATCCTGATAACGTTCAGCATTGACAGTGGCCAGTGCATTGATCGCATCAGCCCGCACTAGCGACTTTTCATCATCACGAGCCAACATCTCGATTTTGTGCAGCAGCGTACTGTCGCTTACGCTTAATTTTTCTTCTAAAGCATTAATTGCCAACCGTCGGATCATCCAGAAATCATCATCTAATGCTTCGGTTAAGATTGCAGAAGTAATGGTGGCAGTAGAATCGTTGACCAACGTCTGTAAACTGGCTAACTGATGGGTGAAGTGATCGGTGTTACGAAACTGATACGCCCACTCCTTTTCCGACTTATTATGAGAAACCTGCGCTAGTAATGCCCCTTCAGCATCAAACAATACTAATTGTGGTTCGGTATCGGCAGTAATAATAAACTCTTGATACGGCTCGTTGATCCACAGTTCGTAGCTACTTCGCTTATCATTTATCCACACATCTATCGTAACCGGAATCTGGTAGATTGGAGTAGTCTTAGTATCTTGAAGCTGTGATACAATTAGCATTAACTGCCCATTTTCGTAGCGTTGCTGCACATCGAATACCGGATGGCCAGCGCTGAGAAACCACTGATTAAAGAACCAGTTGAGGTCTTGCCCCGTCACCTCCTCAAAGGCGATGCGTAGGTCATGAATTTCTACCGAGGTGTAGGCATGGCGAGTTAAATAAAGCTCTAGCGAGGCAAAGAACGCTTCGTCACCCACATGCTTGCGAAGCATATGCAAAACCAAACTTCCTTTATCATAGGAGTGGCGGTCAAACATCTCTTCTTTATCCGCGTGGCGATAGCGAATCAAGTCAACCTGCTTATCTTCTGCTTCTGACAGATAGTTTTGCAATTTTTCCCATCGGTCATACTCAGCTTCATCTTTTCCGTAGTAATGTTCGCTCCACAGGTACTCTCCGTAAGTAGCGAACGACTCGTTCAGTGGTAGGTTGGCCCAAGACTCGCAGGTGACTAAATCACCAAACCAGTGGTGAAATAGCTCGTGGGCAATAATTCCGTCCCAATGGTTATCCAACAGTTCGCGATCGTCCACTAATAAGGCATCGTAGAAAACGGAAGCGGTAGTATTTTCCATAGCCCCTGAGACAAAATCCTGCACGATTACTTGAGAGTATTTAGCCCAAGGGTATTTCACTCCGACTTTCTCAGAAAAGAACGAAAGCATTTCGGGAGTTCGCCCGAAAATATTATCGGCATAATCTGCGTAGGCCGTATCAATATAATAGTTGACGGACATCTCATTCCACTGGTCTTCTATTACTGCAAATTCGCCTACCGCCATCATAAACAAATACGGAGCGTGGGGTAAATCCATCTTCCAATAATCCGTTCGAGTTTGCACCGAATCATCTGAAGGGTTTCGTTGAGAATACACCAGCGTACCATTCGAGAGCGTTTCGTAGCGATCATCTACGGTAATAAACATCTCCTGAGTGCAACGTTCATTAGGAATGTCAATAGTTGGAAACCAACGAGAGCTAGCTTCGGTCTCACCCTGCGTCCAGATTTGAGGAGTGGGTTCATCAATAAAGTACAGTCCCTTATCGGAAGTAATCGCGGCACTGCCACCACTGGCAAACTCGTCAGGCTTGGCGGTATAATCTATCACCAACCAGAAGTCTTCATCACGAGTGTACATCTTATCCAGGGTAACTTGAAGGATCAGGCTATCATATTCGTACTTGAGCGGACGTAAATTAGATTCAGCCGATGCATCATTCATTAGATGCACCGAGTGAATATCAAAACCTTTAGCATCTAAGCTAACTGTGGATTGAGGGTAAAAATAAGGTTTTAGCTGAAGCGTGGCTTTACCGTAGAGATAATGCTTTTCCCAATCAAAGCGCACCTCCAGTTTGGTATGGAGCAGATCGTGCTCGCGAGCTTCAGTAGCCTGATACGGTGGAATAACAACCGCTTCTACTTTTGGCTCTTCTTCTACCATCTCGCTAACTACTGAGTCAGGTTTGGCATTGGGGTTGGAGACCTCAACTGGCTGAGTGGCAGAAATCTGCTCTACTTTACAAGCCGAAAAACTAATCATTAAGGTACAGAGTCCAAGAACCAAGGCTTGTCTGACTGATACGGATGAGATTGGTTTCAATACTTTCTTATTCATTGTGGTTTTTCGATACGGCACAAATATCGGATTAAGTAACGACTTAGTAGGCAAAACTATTCCACCCAATTAAAATTTTATCAGATAAACCTGATTTCAGGGATTCTCTCGTCAAATGATTATCATTTTCAATATACTTGTACTATGACGAAACGAATACTATACATAAGCCTACTCAACTTACTGTTCCTAGCTTCTCTACCTGCTTCCGCCCAGGAAGCTTACTTCACTAACGGTTTTCGGATTTCGGAGCTTACCGCGAATGAAGCCATTATTTGGACTCGTCTCTGCGGACAAGAAAAGCCTAATCCAGTGGTTCACGAACGCAAGCCCAAGGTGTTTCGTCATCCGCTTAATTTTAACGAAGATATGCCCGTAGATGAGATGGATGGAGCTGTCCGAGGCGCCGAAGGCTACGTTCGGGCAATAGTAGAAGGGGCGCAATCTACCGAAACTTCAGACTGGTTTCCTGCCGAGGCGAAAGAAGATTATACGGTTCATATTCCCTTAGAAGGATTAATCCCAAATACCAAGTATACTATCAGGCTGGAAGGAAAAGTGCAGCAATCCGATGAAGACTTAGCAGTATTGACGGGAAGTTTTCGCACCCCTCCCGCCGATACCGTAACAGCACCAGTATCATTTACTACTTCTACTTGTCAGTATTTTTGGAGCTACGACGATTCGGTAGCTGGATTTAAAACGTATCAGTCTATGGTGGAAATGGCCCCCGATTTCTTCGTACAAACCGGGGATTAGGTGTACTACGACAAACCCGGGCCATCGGCAACTACGCTAGAAAAAGCCCGCCATAAGTGGCACGCTATTAATGGATGGCCCTCGCTAGTCAACTTTTTTCGTCAAACTCCCACCTATTTTATCAAAGACGATCATGACTTACTTTCCAATGATTCGCACGCACAAACGGCAGATTACGGAGAGTTATCTTATCCCGAGGGGTTAGTAATCTGGAATGAAAACGTGCCCATGAAGGAGCTTCCCTACCGAACGGTTCGTTGGGGAAAAGATTGACAGGTGTGGCGGCTGGAGGGGCGGGAATACCGTAGTGCTAATCAGGCTCCTGATGGTCCGGGAAAAACTATTTTGGGACAGCAGCAAAAGTACTGGCTCACGCAAACACT
>CAKZPJ010000308.1 GCA_937138955.1 uncultured Flammeovirgaceae bacterium
TCCAGGTGGTAATATGATTCGTAGATATTGCCGATTCTTCCAGCACTCCGTACAGGTGAATATATGGCCTTAGTGCCGGAGGCGGGAGAAATTCCTGGTAAAACATAGTTCGGTTGATTTTTGGGCAAACTAACTGTTACCCATCCTTCCCGGCTAGGACAGATGTTTCAAATACTGGTAATTTTGTTTCAAATCCAGGAATTTACCAACCTAAATGCTGTAACATCGCAAAAGCTTTTCCAGAAAACGATTGATTAAAGTGACAAAAAATCTATTTCATTAGAAATAGGGTAGTTGAAGCATATTGAGGAATCATATTTGTATTTTAAAACAAAATATTATAATATTTATCTGTAAAACTAAAGAAGTTGAAGGGGCTGAGAGTATGCTCTGTCACCCAAGGTCATTTAATAGAAACGGTTACTTTCTAGGTAAGTGAGTTGGGCAATGTACTTACTTCCGTCCTTAGCACATTAGCGGTTACCCCGCAGTACCCACTAAAAGCGAGAGGTTTTTCCTGCCTCCTATGATAGGGACAATAAAAAAGCACTTACGAGAGATCGTAAGTGCTTGATAATGAAGCTCCTCCTCTTGGACTCGAACCAAGGACCTACTGATTAACAGTCAGCCGCTCTAACCAACTGAGCTAAGGAGGAGTGTTTTCCTTTTTGGGACTGCAATACTAGCGGGTTATCCCGAAAATTGCAATACTTTCGTTGATAAAATTTACTAACAAAGTACAGGTAGTTGGCTACCGTCTTTTTAACTCTAGACTAGAACTCAACTACGCATCTGAGTTGTATTGCTGGAAAAGATCGGGTATATTATTTCTGATTTTATAACACTGGCATAACGGTACCGTTACCAATAGTGAAGTAAACAGTATCCCCTAGATTATTGAGCTGATGAGTCAGAAAAAATTTGCTTTTGGAATTATATTAGCCGCCATTTTGGGTGGTTTAGTATCGGTTGGACTAACTAACTACCTAGGAGTACAACCGAAGTCACCTTACTCCAATTTTGATGGCAAACAGCAAGGGGTAGAGTATCCGAATGTAAATTTTTTGGCAGACTCCAATTTCTCGGTACCCGACGGAATTAATTTTGTCTACGCAGCTGAGCAGGTGAAGCCAGGTGTAGTATTTATTCGCTCTACCTACAGTGGTTCCCGCCAATCGCGGAATAGTCTGCTAGAAGATTTTTACGACTACTTTGATGATCGTCGTCCTGGTGATCGGGGGGCTGAACGACCTTCCCGTTCGTCTGGATCAGGAGTTTTAATTTCTGATGATGGATACATTGTCACTAACAATCATGTGATTGAAGAAGCTGATAAGATTGAGATAACGCTAGATGACAATCGTTTTTACGAGGCCGAAATTGTTGGCGTTGATCCAACTACCGATTTAGCACTGCTGAAAATTGAGGATCGAAGCATTCTTTTCCCCTTTGTGTCATTTGGTAATTCAGATAATGTGAAAGTGGGGGAATGGGTACTAGCGATCGGCAATCCGTTCGGGACATTGACTTCTACTGTTACCGCTGGTATTGTGAGTGCTAAAGCTCGGAATATCAACATTTTACACGACCGAAATGGTCGACAGATTGAGTCTTTTATTCAAACCGATGCTGCAGTAAATCAAGGCAATAGCGGTGGGGCTTTGGTCAATCTGAAGGGTGAGTTGGTAGGTATTAATACGGCTATTGCTACTC
>CAKZPJ010000309.1 GCA_937138955.1 uncultured Flammeovirgaceae bacterium
CTGCCATAATGGAAATCTTGCGTCTCAATGATTTAGCGATTAGACGCTCGCCGTTTCAACGAGTTGTTTAGCGTGTTTCACTACGTTTTCGGTAGTGAAGCCAAACTCTTCCATCAGTTTTTTACCGGGAGCGGACTCACCGTAGGTATCGATACCAATAGCTACCCCTTCGTCGGTAATGTACTTGTGCCAGCCCATAGTGACTCCGGCTTCAATAGAGATTCGCTTACGCACTTTTTTGGGAAATACACTTTCTTTGTAAGAAGCATCCTGCTTCTCAAACAGCTCCCAGCTCGGCATGCTTACTACCCGGGCGTGAATGCCTTCGCTAGCTAATTTCTCTTGGGCTTCCAGTGCTAAGTGTACTTCGGAACCGCTGGCCATCAGAATCAACTGCGGAACATCGTCAGCATCTTTTAAGATATAAGCTCCTTTTTCCAGACTTTGCGGTCCGGCACAGTGCTCATAATTGATTACCGGGATACCCTGGCGGGTCAGTACAATCGCTACGGGGCCATCTTTGTGTTCAATCGCTACTCGCCAGGCCTGAGCAGTTTCGTTGGCATCGCCCGGACGAATATTCACTAGATTAGGAATCGCACGCATAGATGATAAGTGCTCCACCGGTTGGTGCGTAGTTCCATCTTCGCCTAGTCCAATACTATCATGGGTATAGATGAAAATAGAGCGCAGCTTCATGATTCCAGCTAAGCGCAGGGTAGGTCGCATGTAGTCGGTGAAAATGAAGAAGGTTGATCCATAGGCAATGGTTCCTTCAGTTAAGGTCAGTCCATTTACGATTGCTCCCATCGCATGCTCGCGAATTCCGAAGTGGATATTCTGCCCGCCGTAGTTACCGGGCTCAAAGCTACCTGAGTCTTCTACTTCGGTTTTGGTTGACTCCACCAAATCAGCCGCCCCGCCAATGAGTAGTGGGAAGTGCTTTGCGATGGCGTTCATTACCTTTTTACCAGCATTTCGGGTGGCGATACTTCCATCTTCTGGTTTAAATACCGGTAAGTCATCTTGCCAACCGGAAGGATACTGCTCTTTGGTAAAGTTCAGATATTCTTGCGCTAGATCACCGTGTTCAGCTTTATATGATTCAAATAGCTCTTGCCACTTTTCTTCTTTTTCTTTTCGTTTATCTACGGCCTTCTTGTAGAAGTCGTACACTTCTTCCGGCACGTGGAATTTTTTATCTGGGTCCCACCCTAAATTTTTCTTGGTAGCCGCTACTTCATCATCACCTAGTGGGGCACCGTGGGCGCCCGAGGTATTAATTTTGTTCGGGCTTCCGTAGGCAATAATTGTTTTAACCCGAATGAGCGAAGGCTGATCTTCTACCGCCTCAGCAGTACGAATGGCTTGTTCCAAAGCATTCAGGTCGTTCACATCTTCTACGGTTTGGGTGTGCCAACCAAAAGAACGGAAGCGTGCCTCTACATCTTCAGTAAAGGTAATGCTGGTCGTTCCGTCAATCGTGATGTTGTTATCATCGTAGATATAGATCATGTTGCCCAGCTTCAAGTGCCCGGCTAAAGAACCTGCTTCAGAAGAAATTCCTTCCATCAAGTCACCATCGCTACAGATAGCGTAGGTTTTATAATTAAAAATATCTTTTCCTTCCTTATTATAGCGGTCAGCCAGAAACTTCTGACCAATAGCAAAACCTACTCCGTTAGCAAAACCTTGTCCGAGTGGCCCAGTAGTTACTTCTATACCAGGGGTCAAATGGTACTCTGGGTGACCGGCAGTTTTGCTTTCCCACTGCCGGAAGTTTTTCAGATCATCCATCGTCAGATCGTAACCTGTTAGGTGCAGGATACTGTACTGGAGAATACAAGCATGCCCTGCCGAAAGAATAAACCTATCCCGGTTCGGCCAGCTCTCATCGCTAGGATTATAGTTCATAATGCGCGACCAAAGCACGTGAGCAATAGGAGCTAGGCTCATAGCCGTGCCCGGATGTCCGGAATTCGCTTTTTGAACCGAATCCATAGATAGGGTTCGGATAGTATTAATGCATAAGGTTTCTAATTCGTGTTGGTTCATTTAGTTAGATAGTTTATCGTAAAAAATTAGGTTAAACTTAAAGTATTAATTTTCAAAAAAAGGTAAAGCGATAGACGTTTATTCTATTGTTACAATTTTTTGTTCTGTAAAGAATAAGAAGTCGCTAAAATCTGCGTTTTCGGGTAAATTTAGAAGTGAATTTACATCAAGGATAGATGAATTACCTTGTTCTGGTATTGGCATGAAAAAAAATATTGAGCAGTGTTTAAAATTATGTAACGGTCAGATCGGTCAGGTGTTTCCGAAGATTGCATCTTCCGGTTTGCGAACACTGGATTTGAGCAATACAAATACCCGCTTATCGTCCGAAATTGTGTTAAATACTCTTCAATTCAGCAAAGAGATTGACTCATTGCTTGACGGGAAAGTCGGCATTGGCGGCTTTTTAGAGCGACGTTCACTTTATCAACGCAGTAGTATGTACCAAGGCGACGAACCACGCTGTGTTCACTTAGGAGTAGACGTATGGGCAGCAGCGCATACTCCGGTACACGTACCTTGGGCGGGCAAAATTCATAGCTTCCAAGATAATGAAGGCTTCGGCGATTACGGACCAACTATTATTTTGGAGCATACTATTAAAGGAATGACCTTTTATTCGCTTTACGGCCATTTGAGTCGTCACTCACTGAATAATCTGAAAGTCGGACAGACTGTTGAAAAAAATCAGATCGTAAGCGAGCTAGGCGATTTTCCCGATAACGGCAATTGGCCACCCCATTTACACTTTCAGGTGATGACTGATTTACTAGGTAATGTAGGCGACTTCCCGGGCGTGGTGACGCTAGCTGAGCAAGATTTTTATGAAACTATTTGTATTGATCCCCTGCTTTTGCTTACATTTAAATAGCTAAAACAGTTGTCTTCTCGATTTTTGAATTGTTGAGCAACCGATTATGGACGAGTATTACTACACCTTGGGTCTTTCTCCGAGGGCAACTGTAACTGACATTAAGAAGGCATTCCGTGCATTAGCCTTAGAGCACCATCCGGATATTAATCCAAGCCAAGAAGCAAGTTATAAATTCCAGCAGATTGTAGCTGCTTACGAACACTTATTAGCTAATCATAAGCAGGGATTGGCTCAAGCGTATACGCAAGCTAGTATTCAATACCAAGCTCATTTTGAGCAGGTATACCAACATCGCCCAGCACCTACGCCCGAACCAGCTTTTACCGCTACTGTTGCCCAGGTAGCACCTACAGTAGCCCATCAAGTGACTTTCTTTTTATTGAATCTGCTCTCTTGCGGAGTGAGTCTATTCTTTGTTGGCTTACCGGTGCTGGTAGCTTATTTAATGATTCAAAAAGGCTTGAGTGGATGGGAAGGGGCTATTGTCGCCCCCCTATCGCTGGCCGGAATGCTGGTAATCTACCGCACCCTTCGGTATCGCGGACATGCGTTTGAGTAATAGTGCTTTGCTTAGAAATCTTTTTGGCGTTATATAAGAGATTTAAGAAGCTGTTTGAGTTAATTATTTGATGCGAAAACAACGGATTTTGAGGCGACACGAGGCACTTTTGAGGAGGCATAGCAGCGCTATGGATTGAAAAAGTTACGACGTGGTAGCCCAAAAGGCGTGTTTGTAGCACGAAGTAACAACTCAAACAGC
>CAKZPJ010000310.1 GCA_937138955.1 uncultured Flammeovirgaceae bacterium
CTACTGATGGATACCAACATGGATGCCGGCCACGGTGGTGCCTCCGGTCGCTTTCGCCGCTATAAAGAAACCGCGCTTCGCTACGCTTTTTTACTGAAACTGGAAGGAGAAGCCAAGAGAGAAAATTAACTTACCTTTCGCCGATCAGAGACAAGAGAAAGGCGCTTTTTGAAGCGCTTCTTTGGCTTAGAAAGTGTGACACAATGTAGGCCACCGCCATCATAGTTTAGCTCTAGGGCAGGAACGGTAAGTACCTCACGATTGGGAAAAATCTCCTGAAATTTTTCTATGGCTGCTTCATCCTTACGTCGAACGTACTCTGGGGCATCATCAGCGTGATACGTCGGTACGATAACTGACTTATTGGTGAGAGCAAAATTCAAATAACTAGTTACGGGAGTGTAGAGAATGCTAGTAGTATCAATATGACCTGCTGCGAAAAAAACCGGTGCCTGAGGAACGCGAATAATTCGGAAAGGTTGTCCATCTTGGTCTGTTGACTGCTTTAAAATCTGATAACTTTCCTCCAATCGATCGTGAATCAACTGATAGAAAGGATGTCGAGCAAAATCTTCCGAACTGACTTCAGCTAGGAGTATGGTTTGAGCATCAGCAAATCGGCAAAACTCGTCTACATGCCAATTGGTGCCATGACCATAAATGTTATCCAATACCGGTCCGTATCCCATAAAGTCATCTTGTGGAATTCCCTTTTTGAGCCAAATCACGCGAGTCTGGCCGAATTGACGTTGGTATTCAGCTTCTATCTCCGCTTTGCTCATATCTGGATTAATTACTTTCTCGAATCCTTCAATCAAGATAATTGTACCCTGCCCGTTAACTTCACGTCCACCACCCACACTATACATATGGCTTCGTTGAAATGGCAATTTTGCCCGATCTGAAAAGAAATGACCAAAGTTCTGATAATCGGTAAACTCAAGGTGAGGGTAGGCGAACCCTACGGTTCCTGTTTCATCGTGGCTATCCTGAATGAATGCTGGGCCATAGTCTCTAATCCATATATTGTCTTTGTCTAACCGAAAAGGAGTCAGGTAAATATGATCCAGATTGGCACGACTTCCCGCTAGCTGGGCAATAATAGTACCTGGCACATGGTAATTTTCATTGTAGAACAAATGCACCTGATCGTGCTGAGAAATCTGGCTGATTAACGAAATGAGGACATATTTGTGCTTTTCATTCCAGCAAATCATTGTACTTTCTTGTTCTTCAAAATCGGCAAACGGAGCAGCAGGCTCAGAGGAGAAGTGGCAAGCGGACAATAAATATCCAATAGCCAACAGTATTAGTGCCGAAAACCTAGTGAACGGCACTAATGGTAGGGGTAGGTTACGCATACGCGAACACCAGAGGCGTTCTTATTGTATACCAGTAAGATAGGAAAGTTTAGGTATTAGCGGTGCAACTACTTCACTTATTTTTCAATATGATTCTACTTCTGCTTAATAGCCAATTGTCCGCAGGCGGCGTCAATATCCTTACCGCGGCTGCGGCGCACGTTTACGGTAACTCCTTTATTTTCTAGATAGGCGGCAAACTGATCTAGCCGGTCGGCTTCGGTATTGCGGAAGTCGGCTTCACTGATGGGATTGTACTCAATCAGGTTTACTTTGCTGGGCACGTACTTGGTGAACTGCCATAGTTCTTTAGCATCTTCCAGCGTATCGTTGAAGTCGTAGAAGACAATGTACTCAAACGTAATGCGGGTGCGGGTCTTCTGGTAAAAATACTGTAGGGCTTCTTTCAACACGTCCAGATTGTTGGTTTCATTGATGGCCATAATCCGGTTACGCTTATCGTCGTTAGCGGCGTGCAGCGATAGCGCCAGATTAAACTTCACCTGATCGTCACCCAGTTTTTTAATCATTTTGGCAATACCAGCGGTAGAAATCGTGATACGCTTAGGTGACATATTCAGCCCCTTAGGGGAAGTAATGTGTTCGATGGATTGGAGTACGTTTGCGTAGTTCAACAGCGGTTCGCCCATGCCCATGTACACAATATTGGAGAGTGGCATGCGGTAGTTCTGCTGAGCCTGCTGGTTGATTAGCACCACCTGGTCGTAGATCTC
>CAKZPJ010000311.1 GCA_937138955.1 uncultured Flammeovirgaceae bacterium
ATACCGTAGTGTCGCTTAACCATATGTACCGCGGGATACTCGTAGTAGTGGTAATATACAGCATCTCGAAAGTTTTCGGTTTCCCCTCTAAATAAAGGGATAAGATTCTCCCCTTGCATATCCGAGGGTGCTTCTACCTCAGCAGCAGCTAGAAAGGTTTGGGCAAAGTCTAGATTCTGCACCATTTGGGTATTCACCGTACCCTGATCAATTACACCCGGCCAGCGAACCAGTAGTGGAGTTTTAAATGATTCGTCGTAGATAAAGCGTTTATCGAACCAACCATGTTCCCCGAGGTAAAAACCTTGATCGGAAGTATATACTACAATGGTGTTTTCGGCTAGCCCGCTTTCTTCCAAATAATCCAGCACCTGCCCTACTCCTTCGTCTACCGCCGCGATACTACCTAAATAGTCTTGCATATAACGTTGGTAGCGCCAGCGCATGAGATCTTCTTCATTCATGTTGGGATATTCCTCTTTGAATGCTTGGTTAATCGAGTCGTACACCGCGTCCCATGCCGCACGTTGGCGCTCATTTTGCCTTCCTACTTCGCCGTTAAACGCTCTATGATCCCAGTTGGCCGTTTCGGGTATACCTAAGCTATCCAATAGGCTCGGACGAATTTTGGAATCTCCCGCCCAGTTCATATGCTTGAGTAAGTTCATCTCGGCTTCTTTAGCCGCAGTACCGCGCCCCTCATAGTCATCAAAAAGTGTTTCCGGTTCAGGAAATGTTTTTTTAGTAAACTCTTTATAATGGCGCTCCGCAGGTAACCATTCGCGGTGCGGAGCTTTGTGCAAATACATTAGCAGAAAAGGTTGCTCAGCATCTCGTTCCTCTTTCAACCAACCTAAAGTCATATCCGTGATAATATCAGTAGTGTAACCTTCTACCTGTACCTCACCTTCATTCTTAGTGATGAAGTCGGGATTGTAATACTTACCTTGCCCCGGCAATATTTTAAACTGGTCAAACCCTTTAGGGCTGTTTCCGAAATGTAGCTTACCGAACATCGCAGTTTGATATCCCGCATCTTGCAGTAGTTGAGGAAAAGTTACGTTAGTAGTATCAAACGGAAAGCGATTGTCAATTTTACCATTGAGGTGACTATGCTTTCCGGTTAGGATTACTGCTCGAGACGGAGCACAGATAGAATTGGTCACACAGGCATTGGTAAATAACATTCCTTCTTCCGCAATACGATCAATGTTAGGAGTCGCCATTAACCGATCAGAATAAGCACTGATAGCTTGATAGGCATGATCATCCGACATAATGAAAAGAATATTCGGACGTTGAGGAGTCTCTTCGGCCGGCTGCGTTTCTGATTGACAAGAATAGATTACAAGTAGTAAAATAAAGGAGGAAAGCAGTTGACTTAGGTAATTCATAGCTTGCTAAAGGGATTTGGCTGTACTACAATAGTACATAGAATTTAAGGTTTTTAGTAGAGTTTTATCTGAATTAGCATTGAGACTGACGTAATTAGATATAGAGCTGCCTACTCTACTATATCAATATAAAACCCGTCATCTAACTACAGTAGCTATCCTAATAATAATGTTGGTTGTGGGCTTGGGTAAGTTATGGCTGTTGATAGCTAAACCCGATATCATCAACTACTAAAATTCCAGAAGTCGTTTGATCAAATACCAAAGAAATTTTATGAAGCTCCCAGAAATTAAATGCTGTACTATCTAATTTAAAGGAATCTAAAGGAAAGTGAAAAGTTTCAGGTTGTACCTCCCAGTCAGCTCCGATCATATCTTTATCTAAAGAAGCGAGTTTGGTAAAGCGAGTTTGAAGCCGAGGGGCAATAGGTTTAATATCGCTAATAAGTAGCCGGGCAGTAAGTCCATCTCGATCGGTTAATACAATAGTTGCATCAGGGGAGGGTTCCTTCCGAGATTCTTCGTCAGTTCTCTGGCCTCCCTCTTTGATTAGCCACTGAGAATCTCCCACTGCCAGGGTAATTGACATACTACCTAGTGTATCTAAATCCAACGCAGCTGAATCAGCAAAAACTATTGTAAAACGAGCTAAGGAATCAGTGCTAATTTCCTCTCCGTAATTCCACCCTAGCACTACAGCATTGTTTTCCTGGCTTCCTTGGTCACGGGTACCAAGCTCTTCTTCTCGCCAAACAGTTAGATTTTCTGTCTGTATAAATCGTTTCTTCCCGGCAGTTATCAGATCAATATCCTCTTCAAAATCTACCAGTATATTGGTTCGTGCAGCCTGGAAGTTTGTGAGATAATAATTGCTAGGAAGCCAGTCGCGCGCAGTAGCTACATTTTTGAACAGAGGCAAATATTGCTGTTCTAGATGTAGAGTGGCTTCGGCAAAAGCAGTGATAAAAACCTGGGCGGCTTGCTGTTGCTCTACGCCCAATATCATGGGTGCAGTATTGAGTAACCAGCCCATCGTTCCGCCAAAATCAGTTCTTCCCCAGGTGGTATTAAACTGACCGTGGTTGGCCCGATGCAGATACACTCCCGCCTTAAAAGCTTCACTATCCGCATTAAAGGTTAGCCGGCGGTAGGGCCGCATGCCCCAGAAACTAACCTCATCGGCATCATAAGAACCCTGCAAGGATAGATAGCTGATGTCTTGCAAAGTAATCTGTCGGTGATAGCGATAATCGGTAGGTGCTAACGTTACTACTCCTTTTATTCCAAAGTTAAAATCAAAAGTTTCCTGGGCATTATCAGGAAAATAAGGCAGTTCGTTGAAAGCCGCTGCAATGGAAACGGCTTCCCCTCCCCGGGAGTGACCTACAAGTAACACCTTATTTAGATCAGCTTTTCCTGCCAACGGATGATCCAGTGCTTGATTCCAGGTTTGCCATTGCTCTAAGTGCTTTAGCAGTAACCACCCTCGCACCGGCATTTCTTTTCCCCGAAAGTCCCCTGACCAATGCCCGTTAATGAAATTTTCATCCACCGATACAGTAATAAAGCCTCGGGAGGCCAATAGTTCGCCTAAATATCCGTACCCATCATCTGAATAATCAATCATGCTATGGTTTCCGTGCACCACAAGAATAATTGGAAATGCCCCCTTCCCTTTTGGCATATACACCCGACCATTAATTGGAAAACTATCTACCCCAAACCCCCAGTAGCGTTCTCGCCATTTTTTCTTCTTCCCCTTCCAGTCTGGCAGTAATCGGGTAGCATCCACCGAAGAAGCCTTGTAAGTTACCCCTTCGGCGTACTCGGTGCGTCGTTGGTCTTCTCCACTACCGTAGGTGAAGGTGCTTACTTCGTAGTCTCCCGGAGCGGTGGGGTTCGTTATACCCTGACTACTGAGGGTGGTTACATTCGCAGTGGCAAAAGGAGGTGGTAACTTTTCAGCATAAGGATCGCTGCCCTCCCGTTGCAGCCAAAAGAAACTTCCGGCAAAAAACGCCAGCGTGGCAATTATACCCAACCAGGCCCAGATGTTCTTGGGGGTAAGGGCCACTTGTTTAATGCTGAAGTACAGTAGGATTGAAAACAAGATAGCTAATAGCGCAGTGGGGTAAAATACTAGATCGGGCCAGCGAAATGCAGTGAACTTTACCAGTACCAATGCGGCAGCAGTTCCTAGTACGGCAGCATTAAATTTTAACGGTATCTTATTAAGCACCCATCCTAAAAGACGAAATAAGAAGTAAAATAATAGCACTGCCCCAATACCTAAAACTGCTCCTATGAGCATCATAAGTACCGGAGGAATAAATGTTGCAAAATAATAGCCCGCAATACCAAATACTACCGCGCTTAAAATGAGAAAAAAAGGAAGTGGCGTAGCGGTAAGGAAGCGTTGGCGCATAATAGGTAGCTTGGTCTTAGGTAGTTAATTTACTTACGTCTTCTCTCGAGCAGGAAGTCTATAAATAATCTTTAGCGGCAGCAAATATATATGATCTTGTTGGTATGCGCTTATCTACTCAGAATATTCTTTGGATTTTTACTGTCCTTAGAAAATGAGCTTTATTTATGGTCTTCTAACTCTCGGAAATAATCGCCCAGCGCTTTCCAAGGAAGAGTGATGCAATCCATGCGACCATCAAAGTGCTTTAATGCGGCTAGTATTGCTAACTCTTCATCAGGTAAGGGAGCATCTTGAGCTAGAGCTTGTAGGAATTCCTGACAGTATTCGGCAACCTTAATACCGGACATTCCTTCTATCCGCTGAAGTAATAATGATGTAGAAGCCTGAGAAATAGCACAACCTATTCCCTGAAAGTAAGCCTGATGATCTTCACTGATTTGAATACAGTATTTATCCCCGCAAAACGAGTTGTAAGCTAACACTTCGTGCTGAGGTTTTTCTATTTTGCGAAAGTGATAGGGATTACGCTGATGGGGCACAATTTTCTCTTTAAACAACTTTTTGATTTCTTCTTTGGTCATGTCCAAAAATCTTTCATCTCTCGAGTTGAGCCAACTAATTTATCAACATCTTGTAGATTATTATATATCGACAGCGAGGCTCGCACGGTAGCAGAAAATCCTAAATAATCCAGCAAAGGCTGGGTGCAGTGCTGCCCGGCTCGTACCGCAATAGTATCTTCGTTCAAAAAGCTAGCAATATCGTGCGGGTGGATTCCTGCCAAACTAAACGATACAATACTGCTATTTAAAGTGGGATTTGCTACCAAAGAAAGCCCATCAATATCCGCCAGTTCTCGACGTACAATATGCGTAAGCTTATGCAGATGCTTCACTAAGTTTTCACGATCCAAAGTTTCAATAAAACGAATAGCTTCGGATAGGCCAATTACTCCTGTTACGTTGGGCGTGCCCGCTTCTAATAGGTACGGGTAGGGCAAAAACTCTGTCCTTTCCACTTTTACCGAACGGATGATACCTCCACCATAATTATAAGGCTTCACCTGCCGATGATGACGGGGATGAACGTATAAAACCCCTACACCAAAAGGACCAAACATTTTATGAGCAGAACATACTAAGAAATCGCAATCTAACTCAGTCAGGTCAATCGGGTATAAGGCAGCACTTTGAGCAGCATCAATCAGCACCGGCACCTCTTTTAGGTGAGCCGCCTGAATAACTTCTTTAATTGGATTGATTGTACCCAACGTATTGGAAATGTGTACTATCGCTACTACTGCGGTACGAGAATCAATCAGAGAATCTAACTTGTTTAAATCAAGATCACCCGATTTAGTTATTGGAACTACACGAAGCTCAGAACCAGTAACCTGGCAGAGCATTTGCCAGGGAATAAAATTGGCGTGGTGCTCCAGGAGGCTTACTACAACATTATCGCCTGACTTTAGTTTATTGCTAATTATTGAGCGAGACACAATGTTCACCGATTCGGTAGTGCCTTGGGTAAACGCTATACTATCGTCTTGCGGAGCCTTAAAAAAATTGGCTACGGTAGAGCGAGCCGCTTCAAATTCTTGAGTAGCCCGAGCCGAAAGCTGGTACACTCCCCGCCGGATACTAGCATTCTCTCGCTGATGAAAATCGTTTATTCGATCAATAACCTGCTGCGGACGCTGGGTGGTTGCCGCATTATCCAGATAGACTAATTCCGGAAACTTCGAGAAGATCGGAAACTGCTGCTTAATATTAACCGGATCGTTTAGTAGCTCCTTACTTTGTTCCACAACCCTTTTCTTTAACGAATAATGAATGGTGGCTGAGAGCGTGATACTGGGCGGTTGGAGCTAAGAAAGTATACTCCTAGCACCCAGCTCCTAGCCTTTGCACTGTTCACTGCTAATTGCTCACTGTTCATTGCACTTCCGCTTGATGATGAATGATAAACGTAATTAGCTCAGTAAGATCTACTTCTGCCCGTTGGCTAGCATCCTTGATCTCTTCGCGAGAAACCTGCGCAGCAAACGATTTATCTTTCAACCGTTTCTTCACGCCCTTAGGCTGCATATCTTCGTAACCGGTAGGTCGCATTAGTGAGTAGGCATGAATAAGTCCCGAAAGTTCGTCAAAGGCATACAGCATTTTATCTATTGAACTTTTGGGCTCCACCCCAAAGTGGCTTGGTCCGTGGGAAGCAATCGCTCGTATTATGCTAGGTGCTACCTCTCGGCGTTCCAGCTCCTCTATAATTTTACGGCAGTGCTGCTCGGGCCATTGATCCCAATCGGCATCATGTAGTAATCCGGCTAGCTCCCACTTTAGTTGTTCTTCCGTGGGAAGATTTTCCTTCTCTTGAGCCCAAGCTTTCATCAAGGCTCCTACTTGACGCATATGCCGCTTCAGGCTATCGCTATGCACCCACTCATTTAGCAATTTTTCTGCCTCGGCTTTAGATGGCACATTATCTTCATTGGCCGAATCGCCAAATTCAGTTCTGTTAAGTGATAATAAGTTCATAGGTTGATATGAATGGATAATTAATAGTGGACAAAGGACAATTGAGCTATTGAAACATTCATTTCTGTTTCAGGTCTCGATTGTTCAGTTGCTGGTCAGCCACTTGTTGGTAATTTCCTCGTTGTTGAGTATTGGATAGCATCATGTACAGCGATAATAAGCCACTATCTTCGTGGGAGGTGAGTAATAGCCGACCATCAGTGGAGAAATCCAGATATTCGGTACGCGGAGCTGGTAATTCATAAACTAATTTGCCATCGTTTAATCGGTAAAAGGAAATTTTAAGCTGATGCCCACCCGTGGCTAGATACTGACCATCGCCAGTAAAAGCTACAGCCTCTACTCGCAGAGGTTCTTTAAAAGCGTGAACAAGCTCAGTTGTTTCAAAATTGAAAACCCGAGCCGTGCTATCGAAGCTACCGGTAGCAATCATGGTTTCGTCGGGAGATATTCTGACGGATTTAACCGAAGCGGTGTGATCTCCGTAGTTGCGAGTTACTTTCTGTTGAGCTACGTCAATCAGTTTGGCAAAGCCCGTGTAAATAGTATTTCCCGTTTCAAGGTCGGGGGTCTGAATATTTCCTCCTACCAGTAGAAGGGAATCGTTTTTGGTAAAGTGAAGGGAGTTGATGGTGGAACCCGTATTTATTTTACCCAGCATTTCGTAACTACTAGCATCCCATAGAAAAGCATCGCCAGCTTCCGAACCGGTAGCCAATAT
>CAKZPJ010000312.1 GCA_937138955.1 uncultured Flammeovirgaceae bacterium
CAGCACCGGATCATCGACTCCCAAACCGGATAATACTTCATCGGCATTCTTTTTAATGATTCGGGCGCGAGGATCAAAGTTTTTGTACACGCGATGTCCGAAACCCATCAGCCGGAAAGGGTCCTCTTTATCCTTGGCTTTATCTAAGTACTTCTTGACGTCGCCACCATCAGCTTTAATGTTTTCTAGCATCTCAATAACCGCCATATTAGCACCGCCGTGCAATGGTCCCCATAACGCATTAATTCCCGCGGAGATAGAAGCATACAAGCTGGCTTGGGAAGAACCTACAATCCGAACGGTAGAGGTAGAGCAGTTCTGCTCATGATCAGCGTGCAGAATCAATAATTTATCCAAGGCATCGCTCACTACCGGATCAACCTCATAAGAATCAGCTGGTAGGGCAAACATCATTTTTAAGAAATTGCCGCAGTAGTCCTGATGGTTGTCCGGGTATTTGACCGGATGACCAATCTTGTGCTTGTATGCCCAAGCAGCGAACGTAGGTAGTTTAGCAATAATACGGATGATACTCATCTTCACTTCTTCCGAAGAACGGTTTGGATCAAGTGACTCGGGGTAAAACGCGGTTAACGAACATACCAAGGAAGAAAGCACACCCATTGGATGGGCGCTAGAAGGAAATCCATCCAGAATTTTTTTATAGTCTTCGTGCACCATAGTATGGTGCGTAATTTGTTCTTTGAAAGAAGAAAACTCATCAGCCGAGGGAAGCTCGCCGTTGATTAGCAGATAAGCTACTTCCAGAAAGGATGACTTGGAGGTAAGCTCTTCAATAGAATAGCCCCGATAACGAAGAATTCCTTCTTCGCCATCTAAGAAAGTAATAGAACTGGTGGTAGATCCGGTATTCTTGAATCCGGGATCAATAGTGATATACCCACTTTGCCCGCGCAGTTTACTTATATCAACTGCTTTTTCTTTTTCTGATCCTTCAACAATGGGTAGTTCGTAGGTTTTTCCTTCTATTTTTAATTCAGCAGAATTGTCAGCCATAGGAGATTTTGTTAGAAAATAGATGTATTGGTTTGCAAAAATAGTTAACAGTATAAATAGAATTACCGCTTAATTGTTGCCAAGAATTAAAGGTAATCCACCTTCGCCTCCTCCAATTACTACTACTTTACTGTTACTCGACTCGGAAAGCTGAGTAGTAGCCTCGATGCCCCGCATCTTTAGTAGCTCATCAGTAAGGCTACTATTAATAATTTTGTTAGCCGCTGCTTCACCTTCGGCAGCAATACGTTTACGTTCGGCTTCACTTTTTTCTCGCTCTAGCCTAAACTGATACGCCAATGCTTCCTGCTCTTGCTGTAACTTAGATTCAATAGCATTTCGAATCTGATCAGGTAGATTAATTGAACGAATCAATAAGGCCCGCATCTGAACGTTATTATCGTCGCTTTGTAAAATCTCTTCGGTTTCTTTGATAATAGCGTCTTCTACCTCCGCCCGCTTAGTAGAGTATATCTCTTCAGCAGTGTAGCGACCCATTACCCGGCGAACTGTAGAGCGTACTTCCGGAATGATAAGTTGCTGCCGGTAGTCTTTTCCAAAGTTCTCGTGTAGAAAACCTACGGCGTTGTACTGAGGGTGATAGCGGAGGGAAACGTCTACCGCAATATTCAACCCATTTTTGTCCAGCACGTCCATCGTTTCCTCAACGTTCTGCTCGCGTACATTATAGACATGCATCTCGTTCCAGGGAGCCTTCACTACAAAGCCAGGTTCAAATATTTTATCTTTCTGTAAGCCGCCGCCAAATGGTTTAAATAAAACGCCTCGTTCGCCAGCATCAATAGTCAGGAATATACTGGAAGAGAGATAAATAATGGCAAAAAATAAAGCAACACCAATAACAATAAAGGGAAGAAATTTTCGATTATCCATAAGCCAGATAGGTGATTAGAAGTTGTGCGTGATTAAATAATAATTAAGATAAACAGTAACTCAAGTAAACATTTTTTCTAAAACAGCAGTATCTGAAAGAAAGTGTTGGGTTTACACATCGCTGCTGTTGTGTTCATCTTCACGAAGCGAAGGTAGTAAAGGTTTCCGCATCCTATTCAAGAATTTATCAAAAATTGTCTTCAGTATGGCTTTTTTTACATTTTGATTCTAGATATTGGTAATTTTACCACAAGTTTTTAATCACCAAGCAACAGACCCATGTATTACAATTCCATTATAGAAACCATTGGTAATACCCCACTTATTAAACTCAATACCCTGAACGAAGGAATTGAAGGTACAATCCTTGCCAAGGTGGAATACTTCAATCCGGGTAATTCGGTGAAAGACCGCATTGCTATTAAGATGGTGGAAGATGCTGAGAAGGATGGTCGCTTACGGCCGGGCGGAACCATCATTGAAGGAACCTCGGGGAATACTGGAATGGGACTGGCACTGGCTGCCATCGCCAAAGGCTACAAATGCATCTTTACGCTGGCCGATAAGCAATCGCAGGAGAAGATCGATATTCTACGGGCAGTGGGAGCCGAAGTAGTCGTATGTCCCACCAACGTGCCGCCCGAAGATCCTCGTTCGTATTACTCGGTAGCTAAAAAATATAACGAATCTATTCCCAATTCTTTTTACCCTAACCAATACGACAACCTTTCTAATCAAGCGGCTCACTACGAAACTACCGGCCCGGAGGTATGGGAGCAAACCGAAGGCAAGATTACCCACTTTGCTGCTGGGGTAGGCACGGGTGGAACTATCAGTGGAGTATCTAAGTACCTAAAGGAGCAAAATGCAGATGTGTTTACTTTAGGCATTGACACTTACGGCTCAGTATTTAAGAAGTATAAAGAAACCGGCGAGTTTGATGAAAAGGAAGTATTTCCTTATCTGACCGAAGGCATTGGCGAAGATATTCTTCCGGAGAACGTAGTGTTCGATGTAATTGATGAATTCATCAAGGTGACAGATAAAGATGCGGCAATTATGGCTCGCCGACTGTCTC
>CAKZPJ010000313.1 GCA_937138955.1 uncultured Flammeovirgaceae bacterium
CGACTCAATCTTTTTACCTAAGTGATTAAATGTTTTCTTCAATTTTCCCTCTTTCCAGTCCCAGATATAACCATTGCCTCGGTTCTGCTCGGATTGACCTACGGCAAATACGTATTGAGCATCGGGAGAGAATACGCCACTGGTAAAGGTTACGTAGTAATTGGGCTTCAGTATTTGCGCCAGCGACCAGTCTTCGGTTTTATAGACTTTTACTGCGCCGTGCCCAACCGCCAGCAGGTACGCATCGTCTTGCGAAAAGAATAATTCGTTCACTGTACTGCCAAAATCCACCGAAGCCACTTCCTCGCCGGAAGGCATATCATAAATGCGAACAAAACCCTGGGTTGGCTTTCCCTCCTGTTCAATTTTCTCCTCGCCAATCGCCAGTAAGCTACCTTGGTTCGACCAGGTAAGTCCGTCAATGCCTCGGTTCTGCTTTAGCGTTTTTGTTACCTCGCCACTAGCAGCATCGTAGACCGTTACCAAATAGTCTTCGCTACCCGCCGCTACGTACTTACCGTCGGCTGACCAGCCTACTCGTTCAATTTCTTCGGCGGCATACTGACGCCAGAGTTCGGTACCGTCGGAGGTGCGCCACATAATCACGGAATTGTCATACTTGGTGCCACTGATTATGTGTTTTCCATCTGGTGAGAACTCTACACTTTCTACCGAACCTAACTCGCCCAAAGCATCAGCAATCCGCGACCAAACCGGTTCTAATCGTAACTGATAGTCGAGGTATTGCTGGGCGTATCCGATGTGAAAGAATAAAGAAAATAGCGCGATAGTAAGTGAAATTTTTTTGAGCATGATATTGTAATTGTTGATAAGTAATTAGTTGCCGTGATACTATTTAATCAGGCTATTTGCCATTCACCAATGCTTGATACACCAGCACCCGATATTTACGGACAAACTCGCTATAGTTGTAAATAGGCATTACATTGGTGTAGACTTGCATGACCAGATCATTTTCAAAGTCGATGGTATATTCGGAGCAGTAAGCACCGCCCCACTTTACCGAGCCTACCGGAGTTTGGTCGCCGTAGTGGCTGTTTTCGGTAATCACCATCAGACCGTAGCCAAACTTATCGCGCCGATCCCACACCTCCGAATCGCCAATCTGGTTGCGAGCCATCAGTTCAACGGTAAGTGGACTGAGTAAACGAACGCCATTGTGAATTCCTTTATTGAGGATAATCTGGCAAACTTTCGCGTAGTCGGCAGCAGTGCTGACCAATCCGGCCCCGCCCAGATAGTAGGTCTGCTCACCACTTCGGGCAAAATTCTGATAGGTTTCGTCGCTGCTAACTTTCAGTGGACTTTCGCTCGATTCTTTTTCAAATAGCGTTACCAACCGATCCGCTTTTTCGTCGGGCAGATAAAAGTAGGTGTCCTCCATTCCTAATGGAGAAAAAATATGTTCTTGAAAGTATTTCGCCAGCGATTGACCGGAAACTACTTCCACCAATCGCCCTAAAATATCAGTATTAGGACCGTAGGAAAAATGCTCACCCGGCTGGTGCAGCAGTGGACGGTTAGCCAATTGATTAATCGCATCTTCCAGCACAATATTCTCCAGCGAAGCCAGAAACGGAATATTGAGGTCGGTACGAGCCCACAGCGGATGTTCGTAGGGAATTCCCGCAGTGTGCGTGAGTAAATCACGAATCATAATCTCTCGGGTAGCCGGAATAGTTTCGTAGCCTAAGGTAGCCGAATCGTAACTCGCCAGTACCTTCGGATTAGCAAAGGCTGGAATATACTGGGAAATAGGATCTTCCAGCAGAAAGTGACCCTGCTCGTACAGCATCATTACGGCAATGGATGTAATCAATTTGGTTTGAGAGGCAATGCGGAAA
Source organism: uncultured Flammeovirgaceae bacterium (assembly GCA_937138955.1). Classification (GTDB taxonomy): domain Bacteria; phylum Bacteroidota; class Bacteroidia; order Cytophagales; family Cyclobacteriaceae; genus Tunicatimonas. The sequence goes on from CAKZPJ010000313.1 coordinate 1,866, forward strand.
ATTGCGTTGGTGGTTAGTGGTTTTTCTTTCTCAGCATCCGCCCAGCCGTAGGCTTGATGATGAACCGTTTCACCTTTATGAATAATCATTGATACCGCGTGCGGAATATTTCCCTCGTCCACTCGATTTTGCAAGAATGAATCAACGCGAGTGAGTCGCTCGGGCGAGAACTTTAAATTGGTGTGAGATTGAGCTACGACTGCTATAGGAAAGAAAAATACAGTAAGACTGAATACGAGAATTCGGATTAACATGGCACTTAGGTTGTTTGCTAGCAAAATACGGAATTCGCTGAGGCTGAACAAAAATAATATATAAGATTGCAATATATAAGAATATTATATATAATTGTCTTATGTATTCATCCGAACTAATTAAAGGAACCGTTACCACGCTAATTCTAAAGCTATTATCTGACAACCGGCGGATGTATGGCTACCAAATTACCCAAGCGATTAACGAGGCGACCGAAGGTAAAATCAGCTTAACCCTAGCAGCAATTTATCCGGTACTGCATAAGCTCAAAGCCAGCGGAGAGCTAACTACCGAGAAGGAGAAAGTGGGCAATCGGCTACGAATTTACTACTCACTAACCAACCAGGGCAACGATACTGCTCGGGAAAAGCTCAAGGAGTTTGCCGATTACCTAGCCACCATGAAATCATTGCTGGAGATTAAACCGGGATTACAGAAATGTCTGATACTTCCGTAACTCTAACGAAAGCCCAAATCAGCCTCATCAAGAAGCGCATTCAGCACGAGGGAGTAAAGACATCGGAGCTAGCCGAAGACTTACTCGATTATTTTTGTGTGGCGGTTGAAGAAAAAATAAGGGAGGGGGAAACCTTTGAATCTGCTTTCGAGAATGCATTTAACGCCCTACAAGAAGACGAACTAAAAGCAACCGAAATGAAGACCCAAGAATTGTTGGAAGGGAAGAAACCTTATTATCCCAACCTACTGCAAAGCTTCCTATTGGCACTTAGTACTCTGCCTATTGCCTTGGTGGTTAGTTGGTTGGTATTCCAAGCAGTATGGATACTGGCGGTCGGCATAGGAGATTTAGCGCTTCGGGAGCAGTGGGTCAAGCAAACGTATCTGTTAAACGCAGCGATCACTAATGTATTTGCCCTCGGAGTTCCTATCGGATATACTATTTGGAGAAAAAGGCAAACGCAAATTAAGCCACCTATATTCTCGTTTCGTATCGTTCCGGCGTACGTGTACGGAGTAATACTACTTTTCGGATTGTCAAGCAGCTTCTGGCTAGAACCACTTATCATATTCTTTCCTTTTTCTCAGCAAGACCGGGAGTTAGGACTCGCAATGCTAGAGAACGTTGATCCTCTGCTAGTTGTGCTAGTTAACGTTGGTGCTATGATTTTACTGGAGTTGCTATTTCGCGGAATTATTTTGAGAGGATTGCTGATGACGATGACTCCAATCTGGGCTATTTTTTGGAGTAGTTTATTCTGCGCTATAACAATGTATGCCTATTTCCCTTATATTTTATTGTTTAGTTTACTGTCAGGTTGGATTTACTGGAAAGCCCGCTCATTGTATCCCTCCATTTTCCTTGTAACTGCCTTTCCACTTGTGGTTTACGCTATTTTTTCATTTTTGGGTTATTCAGATTCATACCTTCAGTTTACCTGGTGGGACTATGTAGATTATAAGCTACTAATTTACCTGCCGTTGGTCATTGGATCGTCACTGCTAACAGCGGGGTTGCTGTACTACCTAAACCGAAGGCTCAGCGCTGAATCTACTGTTTAACTGGTATAGTAAATCAAAATTACTTATACTCATGGTCGTCAAACACACTGACTAAGACAATCATGCAACCACTCAAAATTCTACTCACGCTGCTAATCGGCAGTCAGTTACTGTTCGCCTGTCAGAACTCGCCCCCAACCGAAGAAACAACTACCTCTACCGATAGCCGACCCAACATTCTGCTGATTATGGCGGACGATATGGGCTACTCCGACATTGGCTGCTACGGCGGCGAGGTTCGTACTCCTACCTTAGATCGCTTAGCTGAGAATGGACTACGTTTTTCTCAGTTTTACAATACCGCTCGTTGTTGCCCTACCCGGGCTAGTTTGCTCACTGGTTTGTATCCCCATCAAGCCGGAGTAGGACGCATGACTGGCGATAAGGGCACCGACGGCTACCGGGGTGATCTGAACGAGCACAGCGTAACCATTGCCGAAGTACTGAAGCAA
>CAKZPJ010000314.1 GCA_937138955.1 uncultured Flammeovirgaceae bacterium
AAGCTAAAGAATTGATTGTTAGCCGAGGCTATATGTCGTCGGTTTCGCATACGTTAACCTTTGGGCTAGGCAACAATGCCCGTATTGAATGTGCTGAGATTATCTGGCCCGACGGTAGTTTGCAAGTTGTCTCTGATCTCAAGGTAAACCAACTAAATACTTTTAACTATCAAAAAGATTCGTTGCAAAAGAATACTCCCGATGAATCTTCAAACTCTCTATTTACTTCAGCCCCTTTTCCCTACCAACACGTAGATTCAGCATTTAATGATTTTGATAAACAGCTGCTGCTTCCCCATAAGCTTTCTCAAATTGGCCCAGCCTTGGCCACTGCCGATGTAAATGGCGATGGCTTAGAAGACCTGTTTCTAGGCGGGGGGAAAGGTCAGCCTGCCCAATTGCTTTTGGCAAACCCATCTGGCAAATTTACTCCTCAGCTAGTGCCTGATCTTGAACAAGACCGGAACTACGAAGATGTGGGTGCCCACTTTTTTGACGCGGATAGTGATGGTGATACTGATCTCTACGTGGTAAGCGGTAGCTATGAATTTGACGAAGGTTCTACTGATTTGGAAGATCGATTGTACCTGAATTCAGGAAACGGTCAGTTTAGCCGAACGGAGAATACGCTGCCTAAAATGTATACGGCTGGTTCAGTGGTAAAATCTGCGGACTTTGATGCTGATGGAGATTTAGACCTATTTGTGGGAGGTAGGGTGGTTCCGGGAAAATACCTCGTTCCGCCTACCAGCTATATTCTGGAAAATTCAGGTGGTAAGTTTAACATAAAGACCACTGAAGTTGCGCCTGAATTAGAAAAAATCGGCATGGTTACCGATGCGGTTTGGAAAGATATTAACAAGGATGGTGAGGCGGATTTATTGGTTACGGGAGAGTGGATGGGAATTGAGGTATTCATCAACAAAAATGGTCAGCTAACTAAAAGCGATCTCTATCAGGGGTTATCCGAGCATGTAGGCTGGTGGAATAAACTATTGGTAGAGGATGTAGACCAGGATGGCGATGTGGACATTGTGGCTGGAAACCTAGGGCTAAATCATAAGTTTAAAGCATCAGCAGAGAAGCCACTGCACGTGTATACTGATGATTTTGACGAAAACGGCCGAATGGATATTGTGCTGGCCAAATATTACGACACTAAATTGGTTCCGGTTCGGGGCAAAGGCTGCACTTCGCAAAAGATGCCGTTTATCTCTGATAAATTTGAGAAATATCGCGACTTTGCTAACGCTGATCTCAAGGGAATTTTCGGAGATAAAATTGAGAACTCGCTACACGTTGAGGTAACGGAGTTTAGGTCAGGTATCTTCCTCAACGAAGGTGAAGCTTTCTTTCGCTTTGTGCCTTTTGCGAATGAAGCGCAAACAGCCCCTATTAACAGCATTCTTTACCAAGACTTCAATGCCGATGGGGCGAAAGACCTATTACTGGCTGGTAATAATCATATGACCGAAGTAGAAACCACCCGTTACGACGCAGGAATAGGAGTTCTTCTGCAATCCGATGGGCAGGGAAGCTTTCATTTCGTCAGTAATCAAGAAACCGGATTGTATCTGGATAAAGACGTTAGAGCTATTGAAGTACTGCAAAACGGGAAAGGCAAGCAGCTCATCGTAGCCAATAACAACAGTGTTCATCAGTTGTTTTGGGTTAATTTCGGGCAACAAGAACAGCTTAGTTTACTGTTGAATAAAATATCAGATGAGGAAGATTTGAGGCAGTAACCATCCTTTAGGAAAGATGGAATAATAAAGTATCCAAGTTGAACGCCGGAATTTCGGAGTGAAACGAGGCACGGAAACCGAGCATAGCCGAGCTATGTAAGGTTTTTCGTAACGAAGTACCGCTCTGAAAGAACAAGTTCAAATGGATATCTTATAGTTTTATCGTTCCTTAACTACTAAAAAGTAAAGATAATGAGATCCATATTTAAAGTGAAACCTTGGGTAGCTCTGCTGGTAATATGTCAGGTTTTAGCGTATTCGGCTTTCGTGAGTGCTTGTAAAGAAGAAAATAAGCTTGCTGATGAGACCGAAACTGATGCTAGCAATTTAAAGAAATTGACGACCACTATATCACCCGGAGGTAATAGTTGGGTAGTGAATAATATTGAAGAAAATAGAATCACAATAGCTGAAACTGGAATTCACAATTGGACTAATCTCAACAGTATAATTCGTACCTATTTTAAGTCCGAAGCAACCGGAGATATCCACGTCGGACTAAACATAAAAGTACCCTCTGGAACATCCGTAATCAGGGTGACAGTTAATGACCAATCGGAAGAACTGAGCGTTTCGCTAGAGGAAGACAGCACCTATTACGTGGGTAAATTTAAGATTAACAATCCAGGTTATCACTTTATAGAAATACAAGGAATCAGTAAGGAAGATACGTACATTGGCGATATCAACGGTATACTGGTAGGGGGTGAAGCGGTTTCGGATCAGCTAACGTATGTTTCAGATGACTTTTACTTTGGTAGGAGGGGGCCTTCGGTTCATCTCAGTTACAAAGTGCCGGACGGAAAAGATGTACAGTGGTTTTATAATGAGGTAACCGTACCGGAAGGTGAAGATGCTGAAGGTTCTTTCTTTATGGCCAACGGCTTCGGTCAAGGTTACTTCGGAATGCAAGTGAATTCCGAAAATGAAAGGCGAGTATTATTCTCCGTATGGAGTCCATACGATACGCAAGACCCCGACGATATTCCCGAAGAATATAAGGTTATACTTTTAGGAAAAGGCTCCGGTGTGGTAACCGGAGAGTTTGGCAACGAAGGTTCGGGCGGCCAAAGCTACCTGCGGTACAACTGGCAAGCAGGCAGTACATATCGGTTTTTACTGCGAGGCGAACCAGCAGTGAACAACTCCACTGATTTTACCGCTTATTTCTATGCGCCCGAAACCGAAGAGTGGCAACTGATTGCCAGTTTCCGCCGACCTTTCACCACTACCTACTTGACTAACCTGCATTCTTTCCTGGAAAATTTTAAAACAGAGACCGGATTCATTTCCCGAAGCGGGCAGTACGGCAATCAGTGGGTGTACGATACCGTGGGAAATTGGTACGAATTGACTAAGGCGAGGTTTACTGCCGATGCAACCGCACGAAGCGGAGCGCGACTTGACTATGCAGGAGGTGCTGAGAGTAACGCATTCTTCTTGAAAAACTGTGGTTTCTTTAGTGAAAATACTTTGATTGATACTGACCACGGACGTTCAGCCAACGGCAATATTCCTGATATAGATTTCGCGCAACTGGAAATGCCATCGTTACCGGATGCATCAAAATACCTGGACAAAAAGGATTAATAAGTAATCGGTTTTAGTTCTGAAGAAACAAGTGGAGAAGGTGAGAACGGCCGGCCGACTCAATTAGCAGATGGCGATAATAGTATCTACTGGGAATCCTGCGATCAAGAGTACAGATACCCTCATGAGTTTACCAACGATATGACTCAATTACTGGCAGTAAATAGGTTTACATTTGTTCAGAGAGATGGTTCCTGGAAAGTAAATGAGGTAGAAGTTTTCATCAGTAGCAATAATAAGACTTGGGAAAGCTTAAGTAACTTCACTTTAGGGTAAACTGTTGCTGTCCAATATCTGGATTTACCGGAGAGTAGGAAATTTAGATACTTCAAAGTAGCTCTAAATGCTGTCCACGATAAAGACCGTTTTGTATCAATGACCGAAATAGTACTTTTATTGACAGTGCACAGTTAAGTCTACTTTATTTTATAAAGTTTATTACGTTCACTTTAGATTTTTTAAAGTGTTTCGGAGTAAAAATCGTAGTAGATGCGTAGATCGTATTTCACAACCTAATACTTTGAATGAACTAAGATAGCCTGTTCTTTCTCGATTTTGGGCTTGATTATGCCCTTTTTATTTTCTAGCTATCTACCAATCTAGAAATGATGCCGAACAAACGCTTCCATTGCTTCGTACTCGGTCAAACCTAGCTGATTGTATAAGGTAGCGGTGGCCTGATTGCGGTCTTCGGCTCTTTGCCAAAATTCCCGACTGTCATCACCTTGAAACATTACTCCATCTTTTTGAGATTGATGGAAAAAAATTGCCTGTCGTTTCTTCTCTACCTCCTGGGGACTTAAGGGTACGGCCATCTCAATTTCATGAATGGGCCACTCGTGCCAGGCACCTCGATAAAGCCATACCCAGCAATCTTTCATAAAAGATTGGTCTTTTAGGTTGCCTATAGCCCGGTAAATAGCGTCTAAACATACTTTGTGGGTGCCGTGTGGATCGGCTAGGTCGCCAGCAGCATAGATCTGATGAGGCTTTATCTGTTGAATTAACCCCTCTACTAATTTAATATCTTCGGAACCTAGAGGGTTTTTCTTTGAACGTCCGGTTTCGTAAAAAGGCATATTCAAGAAATGAATTTGATCGTCGGGCAGTCCACAGTAGCGAGCTCCAGCAATTGCTTCGCCTCTTCGGATAAGCCCTTTAATAGACCGAACTTTAATACTATCAAGTTCCGAAGCTTCCTCATGCTGCAGTTCAGTAACGATTTCTTCTATCTCTGCGGTAGAAACCCCATTAAGTTGGTTCAAGTTATGGGTGAATTCAGCAAACCGTAGCGCATCGTGGTCAGCTACGGCAATATTGCCTGATGTTTGGTAGGCTACGTGTACTTCGTGTCCTTGGTCAACCAATCGTAAAAAAGTGCCGCCCATCGATATTACATCATCATCCGGGTGAGGGCTAAATAGAATTACTCTCTTTTTAGATGGTTCAGCACGTTCAGGCC
>CAKZPJ010000315.1 GCA_937138955.1 uncultured Flammeovirgaceae bacterium
CCATCTTTACGAACCATCTCTAGGTCGCGTCCTTGCCCTACTACTTTATTTTTGCCAGTAGCCATATTAGATTCCACGTACTGATCGTGGTTACCACGGTGCTCCATCGGCACAATCATCTTCACATTCTGACCTATAACCTCTTCTCGGCTGTAGCCAAACATGCGCTCGGCGGCCTTATTATAAAAGGTTACAACCTTATCTGAGTTGATAGTCACCACGGAATCTAACGCTTGTTCTAGTATCTGGACGTTCTTCGCTTTTTCCTCTACTTCTGATGTAATATCTTTAATAAAAGCAGTGTACTGTAACTTATCCCCCACCTTTACTTTACTAAGCGATAAGTTACCCCAGAATTTGCTACCATCTTTACGAACCATCTCTAGGTCGCGTCCTTGCCCTACTACTTTGTTTTTGCCAGTAGTCATATTAGATTCCACATACTGATCGTGGTTACCGCGATGCTCCATCGGTACAATCATCTTCACGTTCTGGCCTACAACCTCCTCTCGGCTATAGCCAAACATGCGCTCAGCAGACTTATTGTAGAATGTCACAATCTTATCTGAGTTGATCGTCACTACGGAATCTACTGCCTGCTCCAATACCTCTTCGCTGCGTTTCTGAGCTTGTTCCAGCTCATCTTGCACCACCTGACCTTTTTCTAAGGTCTCGGTCATTTTCTTTAGGTCAGCCTCTAGTTTGTTTTTTTGTTTTTTCAATTGATCTAGCTCCGTATTAGCGCTAGTTCCGTTGGACTTTGCAGTTGTGGAATTTTTCTGGGCAGTCTTCATTTACTTATGGTGTTTAAAATAACGATCTAATGGGTTATTAGCACTATAATGCTCTCTTTCCAAAGATGATATTCTCCTTGCCATCAACCTACCGAGAATACTCGTTTTCATTGAGTTTGTAGGGTTTGTATACCTTCTGCTCTACTCTTCAGTAGTTAATATGACTTTTACAATATGAAATTAAATAAAACACAAAAGAGTAGTAGTCGTCTAATAGTACGTTTTGATGTTCAGCATACCTATCCCATTATTGCTAGGTATTTTGTCTTTTTAAGTATGAATATAAATTGTCATAGAGGAGGAAATAAAGATAAGTTTCTAATTTTCAACAATATAAATGCGCTGCAGAACTTATTACACTACTCTAATATTCCTACTCAGTAGCCTTTAAGAAGCAGTTTTTGTAACTCTTGTACAAAACACCTACTGAGAGTAATAGTATTTTATGAGGAAATGCCAAAATTGAGGAGGGCGTGATATCTAAAAGTAACATTTATTAGTTATGCTTACTTTTAGGGTAGGTCAGCGTAGTTATATAGATATTAGTTACTCAACTAATAGAAAATGGCTCGAGCAGTAATTAGAAGTACATCTTATCTTCATTCGCACCAATCGCCATTTTTCCTATAATTATTGCTTTCTAAGAAAGGTATATTTTGCATAGCAGCGCGTAAAATGTTTGCAGCTAAGCAATTTCCTACTACTAGATTATTGTAATCTGAGTATGAGTCGATAGTCAGGAATATGAACGTTAGATCATCCCACATCCACCGGATAAGAGAAATGAACGTGGTCTCTTAATTAATTCAAGCTTTTCGAGTGCTAACCTGATAAGAAAACTAAATCCCTTTAAAAAGCATATGCGTTTCTTGGTAGTCAGGGATATGAACATTATTTCATCTGGCACCTTCTAAGCTTTTCTGCATCGCTTGGACACGATCCATTTCGCCGTGTACCAAGAAGGTACGTTCGGGCTTTTGTTGTAGTTTGTTGACCCAACGTAGCAGTTCGCTCCTATCAGCGTGAGCCGATCAACCGTAAATCTGCCACATTTACGTTTTGAAGAACGTATCTTATACGAAGATATATCTAGCTTCACCTTCCCCTAAAACAGGGCGATAACATTCATCAAATAGATGGTTATGGTCTTTCTAAATAGAACTTCTGGTTGTTACCTTGATTATCCAGCGTTAATTGGGTATTGGATAATGTATAGTCATAAACTAGGTCAAAACCACCAGTCAGACTTGCTTCTATCGTAGCAGTATTACGAACGTAAGTTCCCGTAGTTCGGCGTATGCCTTTTTCTATCAATAAGCTGCCGTCTTCAGAAAATGTATAAGTGGTTCCTACGTTATCATCGACAAAATCGCCCTCAGCTTCCGTAATAATCCACGCGCCCAGAAATGGATCTTGTGGTTCAGGAGCTCCCTCCTCTTCGCTACCAGAGCAGGCAGCAAAAAATAGTAGGCTGACAAGAAGATAAGCTAATGGGGTTTTTCGCAAGAAAATTTTCATACTGTTATATTGGTTAGGAAAGGGTTATACGAATAGGATTAGAGGGTGAGTTATACTACCCACTATTGAACTTGCTGAAGGGTTTACTAGCAGTGTAAACTCTTTACTACTTACTGAAATTATAGCGATACTGAACTGAAAAACTTTCTGCCTCATCTCCTATATCCAGGTCATTTTCATCTAGGGAAAGAATGAACTGAACCGTCTGATTACTAAGGCTCTCAATATCAAAATTGAGTTCGCCGGGGTTTGATGGGTTGCCCGTTTGCACACTGAGCTGGTTTTCATCGCTACTTAGTGACCAACCACCCGAGACAATCCGAGACTGATCATCTAGCGTATACTGATTATCGCTGTTAAAAGTAATCGTCGTTCCGGCGGGAAACAGCAAACTTGCTCCATCTTCTAATGCTTGATCCAACGCATCAATTTCAGAATTGGACGCGGCTAGCTGCTGAACCTGGCTGCGAGTATAGCTGGTTCCATCTATCACCACTTGGTAGCCTACCAATTCACTTGACTGTAAGCTCCAGGTACCGGTTAGTTGGTCGCGGCGCGTAGCGGGATTCTCATCGTCGCTACAGGAGGTAGTTATTAATAAAACCGCGAAGATTAAATAAGTTAGCAGCTGACTAAATACTTTCATAATTTGATAAGGTGTAATTCTAGTACAAAAATGGGTTGCTGACATTGGTAGTATATCAATTTCAAAAACACAAGACGGTTCTATTGATAGGGAATCTCTACTACAAAAATAGTTAGTGGGAGCTAAGGTCTCAATACGGAAATTTCCGCAAATCAGCGTACGGGAAATTCCGTAGAGAGACTTTCTTGACAGCTATAAGTCAGTAATCTTGTGCTTAATTGCGTAGCGTACCAAGTCAGCTAGGTTGCTAAGCTCTAGCTTCTGCATGATATTTTTTTTGTGAGTCTCTACCGTACGAGGGCTAATGGACAGTTTGTCAGCAATTTCTTTGTAGCTATTGCCCTCAGCAAACGCTCGGATAACTTCTACTTCCCTTTCGGTTAGTACTGAAGAATAGACATCTTCCTGACTTCCGCCTTGTTGGAAATACTGAAATATCCGGCCAGAATCTTCATCGCTAAAATAGTTTTGTCCGTAGTATACCTTCTGGAGGGCTTCTAGAAAAGTATCTCTTGAGCAGTCTTTATTCAAAAAGCCAGTAGCCCCCGCCTGAAACGCAGGAATCAGGTACTCTTGGGTGGTATCGCCGCTCAGTATCAAAATTTTCACTTTAGGGTACTGTTTCTTCACTCGTCGAGTTGCCTCTATGCCCGACAAGCTGCCCGGCATACGAATATCCATAACCACCACATTGGGCAGTTCTTTTTTCAGTAATGTAAATAATTCATCCGCATTATGGGCTTCGCCTATCATTTCGGCCAGTTGTTGACCTATCATCATTGATCGGATGCCAACTCGTACCACCCGATGATCGTCTACCAGGATAAAGCGTATTTTTTGCATTTAGGTATAAGAAAGTGATTCAGCCAACGTATCATTCTTTACGGTTTGGCTAGCTGGAATGAGCAAGGTGAATGTGCTACCTTGGCCTATTGTACTAGTAACCCGAAACTTACAGTGGTTCAACTCAGCTAGTTCTTTACAAAGAATCAATCCAATACCCGTACCTTTTTCCGGAGAGGTTCCAACGGCTTGTATGTCGGCATCTACTCGGAAGAGCACACCTAAATCCTCTTCGAAGATGCCAATGCCCGTATCGATCACTGAAATTGCCAGATAGTTGTCAATAGGTTCTGCTATTAGGGTAATATTACCTCCGTTGGGAGTAAATTTGATGGCGTTAGAAATCAGGTTGCGAATAATCGTTTGAATCATCTTACGGTCAGCGTATACTTCTGCCTTCGGCGGAACCTGATTTTGTAGAGCGATAGATTTTTCGTTAGCCTGAGCGTGTAAATGACTAATACATTTTTCAATTGTCTGGTAAAGAGGAAAGACTTCAGGCTCATACCGCAAACTGCCGGTTTGAGAACTGGCCCACTGCAACAGATTGTGGAGCAAGTCGTTGAGTTGCTGACTAGATTGATAAATTTCATCAATAAAAAATTGAACTTCCTTTGGCGACATATCATTCATGTGTTGAGATAGTGTCTCCGTGATACTTCGGAAGGCGGAAAGCGGATTTTTTAGATCATGAGAAACAATAGTGAAAAGTTTATCTTTCGTGGCGTTTAGCTGGGTAAGCTGGCTATTCTGTGCAGACAGTAACCGATTGGTTTTGATCTTATTCCGATAAAGATAAACCCCTACTATTCCGAGTAAAACGATCAGTAATAGTATCAGCAAGTAGATCAGTTGTTGAGTTTGAGCTTGCTGTATTTCCAGCGATTGGACTTGTTTCTCTTGCTGTAACTTTTTAATCGCTAACTCCTTTTTTTCGGTTTCGTAACGAGTCTCTAATTCAGAAATCTGTTGGCTTTTCTCTTTATTGAATATTTCTTCTTTAAGTTCATTGTGGCGCAATAGGTAGCTGAGGGCTAGTTGGTACTCCTTCTTTAGTTCGTATATTTTATAGAGTGTGTTAGTAGTTTGGAGCATTCTTTCCTTAGCATTAATAGCAACGGCTAGTGTATGCGCTTGAGTGGCGTATTGAAGGGCGCTATCTAACTGCGCGAGCTGAATGAACACCTTGGCAATATTATTAGCTGTGGCAAGTACCCCTTCCTGTTTACCGAGTTGCTGATCTATTTTCAAAGATTCGTGATAGCAGGCTAATGCTTTATCGTATTGCTCTAGGTCTTTGTACGCAATGCCCAAATTGGTTAGTGAAGATGCCAAGCTTCCTGTTTGGTCTATTCTTCTTTTGATCGCAATAGATTGTTCTAAATACCGAACAGCCTCTTGGTTTTGTCCCAGCCACCCGTACACATTCCCTATGTTGTTTAGTGTTTTAGCGTAACTTAACGAATCACCAATCAGCTTCTTGATACTTAATGACTGTTGGTAGTAGCCAAGAGCATCATCATAACGCTCTTGCAATTCCATAATGGCTCCAATGTTGTTAAGACCACCGGCAAGTGTCGATGAATCGCCATCTTGCTCGGCTGATTCTAATGACTTGAGAAAGTATTGAACCGATAAATCATAGTCGCCTTTTCTAAAATAGACTGTTCCGATGCTATTGTTCATTTGCACGGTCAACGCATTGTCTTGCTGCTGATGGGCAATTAACAGAGCCTCTTCGTAGAATAGTAACGCACTATCGTAATTACCTCGGTACTGATGCCAGACCCCGATATGTTCCAGCGCTTGACCCAGAGATTGGTGGTTTTCTAGGCGTCGAGCTAGTTGCAGGGCTTGTTCAGCGTGACCTTTAGCCCGTTGATAATCACTATCCAGATACGCATCAAATAATTGGCTATGGAGTTGAAACAGGCTATCCGGATGATTCTGTTCACGGAGTAGTGAATGTAAGCTATCAAGTTTATCCTGGGCGATCACAAAATCTACGCAGAAAACAGCGAATACCAGAAGCAATAGAACGTAGAACCTCACTTTGGTCAATTACTTGTTGAAACGACTAACTAATTTATCAATAAATCAGCAAGGAGCAAAGCTAGAGCAGCTTTACCAAAGTAAAGGATTTTGGCAGGTTCTTGAAATACACCAATGAATCACCTCTCAAAAATGGGTAAATTCTACTATGATATGTTTACTGGTAGTTCCATCAAATCTGTAGCAGATATATCATAAATGAGCGCACCGGTGCGTTTATCCGGTTGTTCTGTGCAAGGAAACCAAAACCTTGATACTCGAGACTATTTGCGGATAAAGGTTAAATTTGGCCTTTGAATAAAATGAAGTAATGGAACCGAGTTTTGATATTCGAGGCAATTTGAAACCTTACAAGAAGGTGAAATTAGATACCCAGGAATTTAGAGACACCTTCGTAGATTCGTTTGATGAGGACTCGACAAGGCACGATATTTTGACTATACCGAAAACTTTAAAGAGAAGGTTACAGATGACTTTGCTCAATGGATAAACGGAAGTTTTGTCACGAATAAGAAAAATCTAAATGATATAGATTTCGTCAGCCTGGTCGATTTTTCAGTGATCGAGGAAAAAGACTAAAGAAGATGGAAAATGCAGAAATCAACGATGAAAGAATAGCGAGAGTATCTGATTTATTAGAACAAATAAAATCGGTTGATGAGATGATCTCTTTGCACGAAGATAAAGGAGATCAAAAAGGTTTGATGCTGGTTCAGTATAAATACCGTAGAGAACAATTTTTAGGAGAACTGAAAGAGAAGCTTCAAGAACTAAATATCAACCCCACCGATTTAGTTGCTGCATAAAATTTGGGCTAAAATTGAAAGGTGAATTCCGCGCAGGGCAATAGGCAGACAGCAATATTCCGCTTCGCTCCATAATGCAGCTGACCTAGGCGTTGAACACAATAGATAGCGTATTGTAGGATATTCACGAAGTTGCAATCAAGTCCTGAATTTTTTCGGGTGGATTTGCTTCAATCAACGTCCATTCCTCCTCAGAAATAGAGGAGAAATACTTCAGAAGGGGGTCAGATTCATTAGTGGCACTATATCTTTTTGCAATATCAATGATCTGATGAATTTGGTTAAGATAGGTTTCAGTGATATCTGCACCACTTTGGGTTGAAGCAGCTTCCGAATCAATATAAGCAATACCTTTTTTAGTGATTGGGATATTCATTGCTATACTAGCCTGAAGCAATTCGATCTGGTACGGGAAAGTATACGTCTTAATACGGGGCAGAATTTTTTCTAACGCACTGCTCTCGAAAGCCTTAAAGGCCCTATTGGTATCGGTGATCTTATCGGCCAATTCGGGTAGGAAATATTGCCAGATGTTAATAAATAATTTGCCCCGTTGGTTACGAGTACCTCCGATCAGGGAAACGGAATCCTCTTCACGCCTCGACCCAGCTACAACTTTTGCATTCCCATCCACAATATCTTTTATCAACAGACCTAGTTGCATCGGGTGAACCGACAAATCTGAATCATTGTCAACCACAATATGAAGCCCTTCAAAAGAAGTATTCAGCGCCTTTTTCATTCCAAACAGCACGGCTCCGCCTTTAACACTTCTGTTTGTTCCATTTTTTTGGGTAATTCCATCAGGAAGATCTATATCATTTCTTTCAATTGCTTTTTCCAGAAAAAATACCTTATGAGCAGATTCCGGGTACTCAGATAGGATACTTTCCGCCATTTCTCCCGACCCCTCGGGGCAACCATCATCCACAATAAATACTCTTCCTGTAAACAAAAGGTTAAGCTTCTCAAAATAACGAAGACATTCAATTTTTGTGCGCAGTGAGTTCTCTCCGTGCGGATGTTGCACTCTTTTCTGCATTCGACCGGTTTCCTTATAAACCGGATTAATTAAGGTCAGAGTAACCCGCTCCTTTAACCCTAGAATACTATTTTTCGATTGGATAAATTTTAGCATCGTCCGAAAAGCTAGTGCTTCTTCCCCGTATGCCTTGGCCTGTTGATCAAGGTCTTCAATAGATTCTTTTTGCTGGCTAAGCCATTGCTCTACCAGACCAAAATATATATGAGCTTTTTCGGTATTCGCGTCAAAAGCTTCTTTTATATCTGGACCCTGCTTTATAATTGATTCCATGTAAAAATAGATGACGGTGTTCAACAAGTGCTAGAATGAATTTACAAACTGAGCGTTTTGAAAATTGAATGCAAAAAATCAAACTGAAAAAGTTCTGACGACTTGAGTGATAGCTCATTTTGGCTAATCGTTCTAAAGCCAACTATATTCCTTTAAATAGCATATGGGTTTCTTGGTAGTCAGGAATATGAACGTTATTCCACCCGGCATCTTCTAAGCTTTTCTGCATCGCTTGGGCACTATCCATTTCGCCATGTACCAGAAAAGTGCGCTTGGGGTGTTCTTTTAAAGTGTTCGCCCACTGTAGTAGCTCGCTTTTATCCGCATGGGCCGATAGGCCATCAATTCGGCGTACCTGCATTTTGAGCGGCACGTTTTGCCCAAAAATACGGATGGCTTCTTCTTGGTCAAGAATTCTCCGGCCTCGCGTCCCTTTGGCCTGATAACCGACAAACAGAATGGTATCATCCGGGCGGTCTAAACGACGAACTAGATGATGCAATATTCGCCCACCGGTACACATACCACTGGAAGAAACAATAATGGCATTTTTCCGAATCTCATTGATGCTTTGAGAGGCTGGCACACTACGGTAGTAGTTGAAAAACTCGTAGTCAAAAATTGATTCATGGTACTGTAAATCCTGGTCGCGCAGCTTGTGATAGGGGAAGAA
>CAKZPJ010000316.1 GCA_937138955.1 uncultured Flammeovirgaceae bacterium
CGGCTGGCTTTAGCCGCCAGCTTCATCTGGTTTACAGCCCATTCGGTGCGAGCTTTCGGATCGCCGTGCACTTCGGCAGGAGCAAAGCCGTCAAACATGGCATCGTAGGCCGGATGAACAGCAACCAACTGCCCTTGTAAGTGGGTAGAAAGTTCAGTTACCTCTACTCCAGCATCTTGACACGTGCCTTTTATTTCATCGCAATAATCTTTGCTTTCGGCGGCTTTGGCCAAGTCAATACAGCGAGGATCAAATGTGGGAATTTGTACGCCCTTGTAGCCAACGGAGGCCATCCACTTGCAGGCACTTTCTAAAGTATTAAAGGGAGCATCGTCGCTCATAAACTGCGCTAGAAAGATAGCGGGCCCTTTCATTGTCTTCATAAATTGTCAGGTTGTATTTGTCAAAAAATATCGTGAAACACTAAAATAGAACTTATTTCAGCTTTCTCAAAAGCAAACTAAGTGTTCGAGGGTTAGCACGCGCTGGCAGTTATACGCTGATTTTCGTTACTTTACGCGTATGAAAGCGATCAAATTACTGTTTACTGCATTAGGACTAGGAATTGCCCTTCAATTATCGGCTCAGTCGGATGAGGAAGAATATGCTGCGTTGGTATCTGGCGATGTGGATAAATTTTTGGAAACCTTCCAGCCGATGACCGAGGATTTTGAGGTCATAAAGGATAAGCTCAATGAAAACGGTGAGCTGGACGAGACGCAGGCTGCGTATAATGAAACGGGCGATATGAGTGAATTGCGAGCCTTGTATAATGAACCAGAGGTGAAGGCGGTTTTCGCCAAATACGGCTGGGACGAACAGTATTACGGGAAAATGCAAACCATCGTTACGGGTTTGGGAGTAGTGTATCTAGAGAAAGAAATGGAAAAGCGAGCAGATGAACTAACAGCCGAAGAAAAAGCTATGATGCAGCGTATGTACGATAATCAAGAGAAAAAAGTAGACGATGCCAGTCTGTCTATGATCGAAGCTAAAGCTGATGAACTTATGGTGTTATTTGAGATGAATCAGGAGTAGAAGTATTACTCTTCATTTTTTAAAGCGTTGAAGTAAAATAATGTGAACTATGGATTAGAACAGATGTGCAATGACACGGTTGCTACGAGATCTCCCCCGCATAGCAAGAAGAAGACTCCGGAATTCGCTTCACTCATTCGGGGATAACCCAAAATCCTCTCGAAGGTGCTGAATATGATTGCGGAGGGCATCCTCCCAACGAGAGGCGGCATCCCAGGTGTTGCCAAGGTAAACATCGCCAGTGTAGATGTGCTTCATGTAGTATTTGTAAACCGGGGCGCCGTTATCTGTGGCTTCGCTAGTAGGCTCCTCGTATCCCAGCATGGTTCGGAGGTTCTCTTCACTGGATTGTAGGCGCATTAATACGAATGGATAACTGTCTTGTCGTACCTGATCTTCCTCCAAAGTGAGGTCAACAAAGCCGTATTCAAAGGGATAATCGCGCATGATCTGAGCAATGGCACTGCTGCTATCAGCTAAAATTTGGGCAGTATCGCTACTAGCAATTGGCGAGCCAGAAAAATATTCTTCGTGGCGAGGAATGGCTAACTTATCCAGTTTCAAATCCTGAGCAAAGCCTTCAGCTCGGCGGCCTTTCACTACGTTGCCCGCCCCAGTGAAAAACTCAGGTAAATCGCTGATGAGAAAGTTTCGGGTTTCGTATTGATTGAGTAGCGCGTATTTCTGAAACTGATCCATCATCGCTGACCAGTCGTTTCCGGTCATCACGTAGGCTGATTGGTCAGGCGACACAAATGAAGCCTTCTCGTTAAACGTGGTAATAAGTAGGCCGCAACGCTGATTACTGCGTTGAGGGTCGTAACTCAGCAGAATCACATTTTTAATATTCCGTCCGACTAATTGCCCGGTTAGTAATTTAGCAACATCGCGACCCGCTCGGGCATCTTGTAAGTGATAATAGGCTACCGCATCAATACCCGTTTCCTGAAATGCTCGATGAGCGGTTTCGGCAAAAGTATGCCAGGTTTCATCGGGGCTAATCACCATCGGTGCGTCCACCAGCACCATCGTTTTGGTGTACATCACCGTTTCCGGTAGTTTGTTAGCGGGGGTAAGCTTGCTAAAGGGGACTGGAAAAACAGACGTGTCCTGACTGTGGACAGTACCTACAACGAGAGCGAAAATGACCGCGAGGATAATATGCTTCATGAAATAGATAAACCAGTTTGATAATAGTGCAACGCCGACGGTAAGTCGTTCATTACAAGAGAACACCTTTTTCTTCAGAAGATCAAGTATCTTGACTAAAGCATAATCAGGACCGATACCGAGTTTGAGCATTAAATCTTGGGCTCACACTTATTTTCTCTATCTTTCGCTAAAGGGCTTTAAGTGGTCAAAATTATGTTAAACAACAACCTTGTCTTTTACTTCTCATGGGTGCTATTATTTCTTTCGTCACCTCTACTCGGGCAAAATGAAGACCTGCAACTTCTGAATTATTATCAGTATTACCAAGATGATGCCAATGCGCTGTACAAACAAATGGTAACTGAAGCTTCAGCATTCTGGAAGGTCCGTGAGGATAAAATAGCTACGCTAAACACTGATGAAAAATGGAAAGATTATCAGCAATCAGTTAATAACAAGCTACAAGATATTATTGGCTCTTTTCCAGGAAAGACCCCACTGAATCCAAAGGTGACAGGCATACTAGATCGTCCTAACTTTACGGTAGAGAAAGTCGTCTACGAGTCGCGACCAGATTTCTTCGTTACCGCGTCACTCTTTCTTCCTAAACAGCTAATGGAGAAAGCTCCGGCAATTGTATACTGTAGCGGCCACACCTCGCTAGCTTTTCGTAGTGAAACCTATCAGACTAAGATTATCAATCTAGTGAAGAAAGGATTTATTGTGCTGGCGTTTGATCCGGTAGGACAGGGTGAACGAATGCAGTACCCTGAAGAGTCAGGCAATGAATCTTTTATCGGTGGGCCAACGAGTGAGCATGGTTACGTAGGTGCGCAATGCTTTATTGCTGGCAGTTCGCTAGCTAAGCATATGATTTGGGACGGCATTCGTAGTGTGGATTATTTGCTATCGCGACCCGAAGTAGATCCGCAGCGAATCGGAATAACCGGCCGCTCCGGCGGAGGAACCCAAACTGCCCTAATTGCTGCTTTTGATGACCGACTTTATGCGGCGGCACCGGAAGCCTACATCACCAAGCTAGATATCCTACTCAAAACCCGGGGACCGCAAGACGCTGAACAAAACCTACCCTACTTTGCCGAACAGCAACTAGAACTGGCTGACTTGTTAATCGCCCGGTCTCCCAAACCCTCGTTGATTGTTAGCACTACCCGCGATTTCTTTAGCATTGAAGGGGCTCGGCAGAGTTTTCAGGAAATTAAGAAAGCCTACCAAGCTTTAGGCGAAGCATCGGATCTTAATATGAGTGAAGATGATTCGATACATGCTTCTACGCAGAAAAACCGTGAGGCGATGTACGCATTTTTTCAAAAACACTTACAGAACCCTGGTAATCCAGATGAAGAGAACATTGAGCTATTTTCGCCGGAAGAACTCCAGGTGACGGATGGCGGGCAAGTAGCTCTTAGTTTGGACAGTCGTAACGTATTTGATCTCAATCGGGAAGTAGTAGAGCAAAAAGAGCTGGTTATTGAGAAGAAGCGGAATGATTTCAATGCCGATCGCATTGTGGATATTGCCCAACGGCTGTCGGGTTTTGAACCTCCGAATAGTAAGTATCAAGTAGATTTTTCTGGGCAGTACCAGCGGGCGGGTTACGTAGTGCAGAAGTATTTGATGATTGGTCAAGATCATGTAAACCCGTTTCTAATGTTCATGCCGAATCAAGCTACTGAGAAAGATATGGTAGTGTATTTTCATCCCGAAGGTAAGGCGGATCAAGCTAGTGTGGAACAAGAAATTGAGCAATTAGTTAAGCAGGGAAAGATCGTGCTATCTGCCGACGTACTCGGTACTGGTGAACTGGGGCCGGGGTATTTGCGGGGTGATGCCTATATTGATAATGTATCGTATAACCAGTGGTTCGGCAGTATTCTGGTGAACAGAAGCATTGTGGCTCGCCAAGCCGCCGATATGCTAAAGATGGTTAATCACCTAAGAGATAAATACGAAAGTGACTCACTTCATATTACGGCTATTGCTCACAGTACGCTTACTCCCGCGCTGTTACACGCGGCTGCATTTGAACCAGCTATTACTCAAACGATCTTGGTCAACCCTCTCGTTTCCTACAACGCACTAG
>CAKZPJ010000317.1 GCA_937138955.1 uncultured Flammeovirgaceae bacterium
TGGGATTCTCACCTCCATTATTTTCAAGGGAGGCGGAATACAAACTGTCGGCTACTACCGTAGGAGCAAATTGCTGGGCTAAACCGATATGCTCCATTAAAACAAGTAATAGGAGTAGTTTAATTTTCTTCATTTTCAATTAGGTTATCTGTGACGACAATATTTATCGCACCCAAGTTGAAAAATAGTCAGCCACCAGAGTTAGCAATTATGTTGCAATCCTTATCAATTTTTTTTACACGACGTTCAAAATGGTTGCTCCGGCTACTTCGCGGATGTTAGTAGGCCGGAAGAACTCAGTTTAGGAGCATTAGGGAAGCCCATTGCTTGGGCCAGTTCCTGAAATGCGGGCTCGGCGTGAAGAACATTAAACTGCGGCTCGCTGATTAACCAAGGCATCTCCATTTCGTGCTCTTCGTAGGCTTGCTGCAACCACTCCAGGGCTAATGCCTTATCGCCTAATGCTGCATGAATAACGGCCATAAAGAATCGAGTTGAACCGGCCTCGTCGGCAGCTGACTGCACCTGTAGTTCGTTAATAATCTCGTAAGCTTGCTCTTTTTGCCCGGATTGAGCGTAGGCGGCCCCCATCCAACCTAACAAACGAGAGTTATGGTACTCTGCTTTTTCCAATGCCTGCTCAAAAATGGAGAGCGCTTCTTCATACTGACCGGTGTTCAATTTGAGGAAGCCGTAAGATTCTAATGTTGTATAGTTGTTGAAGGTTTTTAGCCGGGTTTGGGCAAACTCTTCGGCTTCCTGGTACTTTCCGTTATAGTAGAGCGCGTAAACCATGCGGGAATGTGGAAAAAAGGGATCGGTATTTTGCAACTGTTGAGCGAACTCCAGGTTTTCTTTGTCCCGTCGCATATATTGCAAAAATTCCGAATAATTTCGCAGTATCTGGGGGTGATTGGAATCAATCGCTTTTAGAAATACCTCCTCGGCTTTATCAAAATCCCATTGATAAAATATATGATAAACTCCCTTCCAAACCAGCCCCTCGGGAAGGTTTGGATTGATTTCTAGGGCTTTCTCTATCTGGGGTTTGGCTAGTAAGAAGGCTTTCTGCAAATCCAACTCCGAATGGTAAATCGTAGCCATACAGATATAACACTGGGCCATTCCGGCGTAGGGTAGGGCGAAATCAGGGTCTAGGGCCATTGCCTGCTGAAAAAGCTCAATTGCCTTAAGGTTTGATTTTCTGGAATACGATCTTACCTCATAATTTCCCTTCAGGAATAAATCATAGGCTTCAGGGTTCACCGACTGCTGTGCGATTTCATCTTCTTGCATTTTCGGCAATTTGGACTGTAACGTTTGGGCTACCTGCTGGGCAATATCACCCTGTATTTCCAGTATGTCCCGCCATTGGCGGTCGTAGCTCTCCGCCCAAATTTGCTGTTCGGTCTGGGTGTCTACCAACCGCACTTCAATCCGCACATTGTCATCGTGACGTTGGATGTTGCCCACGAGAAGATTGGCTACCTGTAGCTCCTCGCCGATCTGCCGGGCTGAGAGATTATGTTCCCGATAACGTTCCGTAGACAAGGGCGAAATCAGTACCAAATCCTCCACCTGGGATAAGTGGCGGTTAATAGCCACTACTACGCCTTCGCTAAAGTATTCGTACTCTTGGTCTACGTTCAAGTTATTCAGAGGAAGTACAGCCACCGAACGCTCAGCAAATGGGCTGGCTGGTTCTGTTTCTTCCAAGTCAACCGTCGGGGAGCGCATGAACCAAAAGGCGGA
>CAKZPJ010000318.1 GCA_937138955.1 uncultured Flammeovirgaceae bacterium
GAGTTCGGTAGCTTCTACTACATCGGGGATGTCTTCGGTTTTAATACTCTGGGGAGTAGTATCAATACGTCCGCCCATCATACTACCACCGGCCATCGTCTTCATTGCAATAACCCCGTACTGCTTTTCTAACAGAACCGGAAGCGCGTGCTGCTCAAAGGACTCAAAAGACGGGTCGCACACATTGAGGGGCATCTGGCAGGTATCAAATTCTAGCCCCATTTCGTCTAATTTTTTCAAGAAGTATAAATGAGTCTTAGGGTTTTGGTGACCAGTAAATCCGATATAGCGAGTCTTACCCTGCTCTTTTGCTGACAGAAAGACATCTAGAACTCCATCCCTGATCCGATTATCCACGTCTTCGGG
This sequence comes from uncultured Flammeovirgaceae bacterium, assembly GCA_937138955.1. Lineage (GTDB taxonomy): Bacteria > Bacteroidota > Bacteroidia > Cytophagales > Cyclobacteriaceae > Tunicatimonas. The sequence continues at coordinate 367 of CAKZPJ010000318.1, forward strand.
GGTGGTAAACGTATGAATCTGCCATAAATCCAGGTAGTCAGTTTTTAATGCCTTAAGTGATTGATCCAGTTGTTCTTGTACGCCTTTACCAGTTTTCGCTGGTGCTTTAGACATCAGAAAGATTTCATCCCGGTATTTAGGGGTTAAGAACCTACCCATATAATCTTCTGATCGCCCGTCGTGGTATCGGCGAGCGTTATCAAAAAAACGAACTCCTAATTCAATAGACCTTTCCAGCATGCGTTCCGCACTTCTGGGGTTTTCTGTAAAACCAACGTGGTATCCACCCAGGCAAAAAGCAGTAACCTTTTCTCCGTTCCTAATAAGCTGTCGCTGCGGCAATAATTCTCCCAGCCTATCGCTCACTGGTGCTGCCGAGGCCCACTCAGTTAGCAAACTAAGTGAAGTTAGCGCGCTAGCTTTCTTTATAAACTCTCTACGGTTCTCCATATTAATAGTAAGTATTGTGTGTGCTAATTTTTCTGTGGGTAATTTTTAAGAACAAGAAAAGAATAGGTAATTAATAATAGATTAATCCGAGCTTAACTACTGAAATCTTCATCTAATTTTGCTTACCACCACATTAATTAATCGGCTATTAATCTACTTCTCTTATTATTAATACATAAATACTGCTGTTCCTTAGACGATGATTGTAGCAGTTTATCAGACAAAGCGACTTGACAATCGATGGGTAACGGTTTGCTCCGAGTAAACCACAAATAGAGCGAAGAACATAATTTTACCGAAGGTAAAATCAAGCGCCATAATCTGCTCCGGAGTCATTAGTAAATGAAATCTGTCGAATCTTATACTTAACTCAGAATAGCCCCATTTCTCAACAACTTTATACTATTCCCAACTTAACAAAAATTAAAAACTATGAAGAAAGCTAAAACTATGCTATTGCTTTTGATGGTTCCGATCGTTCTCTACTCCCAAGAGAGAACCGTGTCAGGAACTATCACTGATGAAACAACGGGTGATGGACTACCCGGTGTCAACGTGCTTCAAAAAGGTACTACTATCGGAACAATTACTGATATTGATGGTACATTCTCGCTGGAAGTGGATAATCCCGAAAACACGATCTTGGTACTCAGCTCAGTAGGATTTATCAGTCAGGAAGTTGCGGTCGGAAACCGGTCAACGATTGATATTGCGTTGGTGTCAGACGTAACTGCTTTGGGGGAAGTGGTCGTTGTGGGTTACGGTACCCAGCAGAAGAGGGATCTGACCGGTTCTATTGCTAGCGTTGATATGAATGGTAAAACTACGGTCCCGAATACGAATATTGCTCAAGCACTACAAGGCTATGTGCCCGGCGTTAACGTAGGAATTGCGGCCAACGCCGGTGATGCACCTAGTATTAATATACGGGGGCGAACCTCCATATCGGGTTCTGATAATCCCCTGATTGTGCTGGATGGGATTATCTACAATGGATCAATCGCCGACATTAACATCAATGATGTAGAATCAATTGACATTTTGAAGGATGCCAGTGCCGCGGCGGTGTACGGATCCAGGTCAGCCAATGGTGTAATTCTAATAACTACCAAACTAGGTAAAACAGAAAAGCCCCAGATTCGGGTAAATGCCTACGCCGGATTTCAGGATTTATCGCCTTCGCCCGCTACCAATATTATGAATGGCCAGCAGTTTATGACCCGACTGGTTGATTATGACTATCAAGCCCAGGATTTAGCCGCGTGGTATCGCACCTTTCCTACGGATGCTTCCGGCAGGCCCGTGCGCCCTGATCCGACCGATCCGGTAAACGTAGAAGGCTCAGCACGATCTACCGAAGAATTTGAGAACTGGCGAGACGGTAACGAAATTGACTGGCTGGATGAAGTACTGAGACCCAGGGCAGCCATTCAAAACTATGACCTAAGTATTTCAGGAAGAAGTGACAAGTCATCTTATTTTATTTCAGGGTCTTTTACCGACCAACAGGGAGTTACTATCGGCGATGAATTCAAACGAGCCACTCTAAGGGCTAATTTTGAAACAGAAGTTACTGACTGGCTAACGTTTGGCCTCAATTCATCGTACTCATTCCGCGATCAGTCAGGTATTCCAGTAAGCATTGAAGAAGCACTGCAAGCGAGCCCATATGCTAATTTCTACAATCCTGATGGGATTACCTACCCGGTTGATTTGGCGGGGGAAAGCTACCAGCGCCATCCATTTTCCAACGCGGTAGGGCAAAATGACGATATCCGGAAAGACGTATTCTTAGCCCCTAGACTAGCCTTTAAAATCCCTTGGATAGAAGGCTTGCGATACGAGATTAACGGTTCTTACGCTGAAAACAGAAGAGACGATTTTGAGTTTTTTCCGGCAGTCTCGCTTAACGGAAATATTAACAACGGTGAAGCGAAAAAAGAGCACTTCTTCAATTCTAGCTGGATTGTAAACAATTTACTCACCTATTCCAGAACCTTTAACGAGATACACCGGGTGAATGCCACCTTGTTGGGAAGCCGGGAATATCGATCGTTTGAGTCATCCCGGCTAACTGGTAGAGATTTCGCTATTCCGTCATTAGGATACCAGGGCATTGAACTAGCTGGTATTCAGAACGTTCGCTCAAGGGCGGAAGAAGAGAATAACATTGCCTACATGGGCCGATTGAACTATACCCTTGACAACAAGTACCTGATTACCGGTACCCTGAGAAGAGATGGGTTCTCCGGTTTTGCCGAGGGCAATAAAACGGCTCTTTTCCCTTCAGCCTCTATTGGTTGGGTGCTATCGGAAGAAAGCTTTATGAATAATATCAGTGCTATTGACTTTCTGAAGCTGCGGGTATCTTATGGTAAAAACGGAAACCAGGACGTTGGTCGGTTCGGTAGTATCGCCCGGGCCACTACCAGATTTTATGTATTTGGGTCGGATACGTATGTAGGGTATCATCCCAGTTCATTAGGTAATAGCAACCTAACTTGGGAGACAACTACTTCTACCAATATTGGATTAGACTACGCTTTTGCCAATGACCGTATCTCCGGTACACTAGATGCCTATATCGCCAATACTCAGGATGTGCTAGTAGAAAGAAGTATTCCGAGAATATCTGGTTTTGAAGACATACTGGAAAATATTGGTGAAGTAGAGAATAAAGGAATTGAGCTAGGTTTACAGACCGTAA
>CAKZPJ010000319.1 GCA_937138955.1 uncultured Flammeovirgaceae bacterium
GAAGCATACTGTGTCGAGCTGTGGCAGCAGTACGGATTTCGGCTGAAGCTGGCGAACCATCGGCAGAGCAAGTGGGGTGATTATCGGTATCGTAAGTCGGCTGATGGTCATGAACAGCATCAAATATCGGTGAACCGTACGTTGCCGACGGAAGCATTTTTATTGACCTACTTGCACGAAGTAGCCCATTTGATCGCCTTCCGAAAGCATGGATTCAGAATTCGTCCGCACGGAGCCGAGTGGAAAGCTTGCTTCCGGCAATTATTGCAACCCGTTCTTGATGAACCAATGGTTACTGAAAAAGTAAGAATACCTTTACAACGCTATGCCCAGAATCCTAAAGCTACAGTTCATGCCGATGCCACTCTGCACCAAGTTTTATTACGCAAGCAACCTACTGATGGTAACATTCCTCTTTCATCGGTAGCCGAACAGGAACAGTTTATGTTTCAGGGAAGGAAGTTTTTAAAGGAGCGCGTTCGGCGTACCCGAGCATTGTGCCGAGAAGTGACTAGTGGCAAGCGATATACCATCGCGCTTAGTGCCTACGTTACGAAGGCCAAGCGAGCCGACGCATAATTAACCCATCTACCACTTTGTGAAATACCTGGGGTTTCATGGTGCGCCAGTTGTCAATCTGTAAATTTCCGCCGTAGTTTAGGTAAGAATCAATGTTGTATTCGGTCATTTCGGCCAGTACAAAATCGCGGAAACCAACTAAGGCAATCCAGCCGTCTTCAACATCCTCAAACCACTCTTCGTAGTAGCAGTCATCTGATCCGTGGAAGTTCATTACGTTTTCTCCAATAAGAATAAACTGGTTGATACCGATCCTCTGTAATTGGTCTACGATATTACGTTTGAGATGCATGATATCGTTATGTAGCGCATCATTCCACTCGCCAATCAGCTCAATAATCACAAAACCTCGTTCATAGTCAACGTACAGAATTTTGATATACAGCGTTTCGGAGCCTATAAAATCCCAACCCGGATCAATGTAGTAACCGTAAATGGTATTGGTGTACAGATCGTAATTATATTCCTTACCAAAGAAGGGCGATCGTTCGTCGGTCGACACATCATATTCACTCAACCAGCGATGGAAAGGTTCTAGTTTGTGCATACGCTTCTACTTCCGATAAGCCTCTACTGCTTTCCGTACTGAACCGTGTTCTTCCAGCAGTTGTTTGGCTTGTTTTCTATCAATTTCTAATTCGTCCATAATCATGCGTTCGCCCCGGTCTACCAACTTATTATTGCTTAGCTGCATATCCACCATCCGGTTCCCCTTTACTCGACCTAAGCCGACCATGGTAGCGGTAGAGAGCATATTTAGTACTAGTTTTTGAGCAGTACCCGCCTTCATGCGGGTGCTTCCGGTGACAAACTCCGGTCCCACCACTACTTCAATGGGAACTTCCACCGCTGCCGCCAGTGGCGTTTCCAAATTACAAGTGATGCATCCGGTCAGAATTCCGTTCTCCCGAGCGGTTTTCACTCCGCCAATTACGTAAGGAGTAGTACCGGAGGCAGCAATTCCTACCACAGTATCTTTTTCATTAATATCGTATTCCTGTAAATCTTTCCAGGCTCGTTCAGGGTCGTCCTCCGCAAACTCTTGAGATTTTCGGATAGCCACATCTCCCCCCGCCATAATTCCAATTACCCAATCCGGTGGCACTCCGTAGGTAGGTGGGCATTCTGATGCATCTACAATACCCAAACGACCGCTGGTTCCGGCACCGATATAAAATAAACGTCCGCCCTGTTTCATTCGAGCTACAATGCCCTTCACTAGCTTTTCAATCTGCGGAATAACTTCCTCTATTGCGTAGGCTACTTTTTTATCTTCATTATTAATGCCGGATAGCAACTCGCTCATCGGCATTTTTTCCAGATCATTGTACAGTGAGGATGATTCCGTTGTTGACATAGTTTTTAGTTGATGATTTATCCCGGACAAGTTCCGGGATGGATAATTGATAGTGATCAGAAGATTTGTTGGACGAAATAATAACTCCAGTTGGGAAGAAAACGATCAAACAAAGGTAAAATTTTCAACTCGATTGATGAAATAACGTAAGTCCGGCAATCGGGCTTTCTAAAATGTTCTGCACGCGTACGCCCCGGT
>CAKZPJ010000320.1 GCA_937138955.1 uncultured Flammeovirgaceae bacterium
ATCCTTCAGATTAAAGTATACCTCCTGCACATTATCATTCCTGGGGTCAATTGCCCAAATAAAGTCTCGGGTACCGTAAAAAAGGTTTTTAGAAGCAGTATCAATTTTAGTAAGCAAACTACCAATGCCGTTAGTATGCGTTCCTAGCTTGCTCTGAATAATTTGGGAAAGCACCGAAATGCTAGCCAGATTATTGCCCATTTCATCGTGAAAATCCTGAGCTACCTTTTTACGGACCTCCTCTATCTCCTGGGTTAACTTCACTTTTCGGGTTATATCTCGACTAGAAGAAATAAAGTGAATAAGCTGATGATTTTCATCAAATATCGGTTTCAGAGACGTTTCGTAATAACGATAAACTCCCTCAGTGGTCATGAATCGTAACGTAGTGCTAGCCAACTCTTGCCGATCCATAACCTGTTGCCGAAAGGTATTGTAGGGTTCCCGATCATCCGGATGTAAAAAATCGAACGATGTTTTGCCTATCAGATTTTCCGGGTCGTGCCCAGCCACCTCTCTAATGCGGGGCGAAACATAGGTGTAGTCCATGTTCAAATCCTGGAGCGTGATGATATCTTGGGTATTTTCGGCTAAAAATCGATACTTTTCTTCGCTACCCCGTAAAGCAAATTGCGCTTGCTTTCGCTGGTCAATATCCATTAAGCTACCGCTTATACCCACCGGATTACCCGCTGCGTTTCGTTCAGTGCGCGCTGATACTTTACCCCAAATGATAGACCCATCTTTTCTAACTACGCGTAGCTCTTCTTCTATAAAAGGAATATCACCCGCTAACATTTCTTGTTGATAGATAAAATACTTCTCCTGTTCTTCGGGGTGAATGATTGCTAAGTAATTCAGCCCTAGGCTTTCTTCTACCGTGTAGCCAGTAAATTCTTCCCACCTTTTATTTAAGAATGTAAAGTTTCCCTCCGGGTCAGATTTAAAAATCACTTCTCTGAGGTTATTGACCAATAAGCGATATTCTCGTTCTTGACGTGCTACCCGCCTCTGATGCTTTTCCCGAAGCTGCACCTCTTCGGCCAGTTGGTGGGTTGATTTCTCTAATTCATACGTGCGTTGATGTACTCGCTCTTCCAAGTTATCGTTCAAATTCCGAATTTCCTGGGTACGTTTATTTACTTCTCGCTCTAACTCTTTTCTTTGTTTTCGCTCTTTCCGCAAATTCCATATCGCGTACGCACGTATTAGTAGAATGATAAATACTGCCAGCCCCAGATAGAACCACCAGGTTTGCCAAAAAGGAGGGGATACACTAAAAGCAAATTCTAACGGGTTACTCCAGTTTCCCCGAGCATTTCTAGCCCTTACTTGAAACATGTATTCACCCGGAGGCACGTTGGCGTATACCGCTTCCGTGCGCTTGGTAACTGGTGACCAAGCTTTATCAAAATTATTAAGTTTGAACTGATAACGAACTTTATCAGTATCGAATAAACTAACCCCCTGATAGGAGAAAATAATATGATTCTCTTGGTAAGACAGGGTTAAGTTCGTTGGTATCTGGAACCAGGTTTGTACACTATCAACGTGTTCTTTCCAGTCTACCGCTTGGTACTGTAGTTGTATCTCTGTTAGATGGGGCACCGGGGGAGCTAACTGTTCTAACTGAGTATCAGGTTTAAATTTGTACGCTCCATCTACCGTTCCAATCCAGATGCTTCCGTCCTCATCTATAAATGAGGCGTTGGCGTTGGCTTCCATTCCGCAGAAACCATCGTTTTTACCGTAGTTCATCATCCGTCGCACCTCTCCTTGGCTATCTAGTAGCAAGCGGTACACCCCCCGTTGGGTTCCCATTACTAAGCTCCCGTCTTGCGCAATCGCCATGCTGTAAATCATACCGGGCGGCACATCCGTTTTCTCGTGCATCTTCAGCAGCTTTCTAGTCGGAAAGTGATAGCGAAACAGTAAGCCATTGATGGTAGAAAACCAGAGACTTTGGTTATTATCCGCCACCATAGTTAGAATATATTCATTTTGCGTGGCAGCATTGCTTAACAACGGAGTGTAGTTCTTGCCATCCCAAATAAAAACTCCTTCCTTCGTGCCAAATACCATCCGGTGATCATCCAGTTGATCGATAGTGGTGATCGCCGACCTACATCGATTACCGCTTTCACCCCTTACCGGAAGAAATAGCCCATCTTGGTACTGTATTACTCCTTGAGCAGTTCCAAACCAGAGACTATTATTGTGATCGCGGAAGGAAGAAAGAATTTGCCGGTTAGTTAGTTCATCGGGCGGAATACTGTAAAACGATGTTCCGTTGTAGCGAGTAAGACCATAGCTCGAACCAAACCACAAATTTCCTAGACTGTCTTCTACGCTACAGTGAATAAAATCGTTTGCTAGTCCTTCTTTAGAGCCGTAGTGATGGACTTTTTTACCATCGTAGCGGTCGAGACCACCCGGAATATAGCTAAACCAGTGATCACCCCTCCGGTCTTTAATTATTGAAAAAACGGATTTTTTGTGCAGTCCGTGCTCCGTACGAAGGTGGGTAAACGTTTCACCGCGAAACTTATACATTCCTTCATCAAAGGAACCAAACCAGGTATTCCCTTCCCGATCCTGAAAGATGTCCCGCACTACTGACCCATCCAACCCATAACTCTTCGGATCAATTTTACCCGTTTTCGGATTGAAACGGAAAACACCATTAGCTGTGGCAGCCCACATGCGGCCTTCGGCATCAGACATTAGCGAGAAGACTACTCCCGGTAAGTCTCCCTGAAATGTAAATTTGCGAAATACAGTATCTTCGGGCTGATAGGTAAATAAGCCCTGTTCACTAGTTAACCAAAACTGACCGGAGTTATCATGGTATAGCCCGTTAAAGTTAGGGTGGCTCGTATGAGTCACCAATAGCATCTCCCACTCTTTTCCGTTGAAGTTGAGCAAATCTCCGTCGTAAGTAGTAACCCAGTAGGTATTGGGTGAAGTCTGCACCATGCCGGTGATATATTTTTCGGCCATGATGTCCGGAACGGGTAGTAAATCAATAGTATCTGAGTTCCAAAAGGCTAACTGATTTTGTGGCAGCAGCAATAATAGCCGCCCATCGCTATGTTCAAATATGCGTCGTACTTCTAGTGTTTTTCCAGCGTGATTATTCACCGAGTGAGAAGTGAAAGCGTGCCCGTCGTACATCGTTAGCCCATTGTAAGTAGCAATAGCTAGTTGCTTATCTGATGTTTCCAGAATATGGGTAACATAACTACTCGATAGCCCATCTTGCATACCAAAATTCTGAAAAGTCTGTCCATCGAAGCGACTCAATCCACCGGAGGTAGCCACCCACAGATAGCCGAACTGATCTTGCGCAAAGTGATTTACCGACGTCTGTGGTAGCCCTTCTTCAATAGAATAATGAGCGAAACTATAATATTGAGCTACCAAACTAGATGGAAACAGCCAGTATATTACAGCAAGAAAAAGCAGATGCCTTCTTTTAAAAGAAAAGAAATATAGGTTTAACATGAAGGTTGTCAATCACTTATAACTATAAAGATAGCTATTTCCTGTGAGATTTACGGGTTAACGTTTGACAATTCTATCCCCCATATAGGGGGATTTCATACTCAAAAAATTTGGGTCACGATACTTGTCTTTCCTAACAGATTCACGAAATTTAGCGCACCACTAAACCCAACTATTTAATCAAACCGATTCAGAACCGTCTAAGCGAACCTATCAGTAAGCCGGAGCAGTACTACTTATTACTGATTGCGGTGCTGCTTTTCACCTCATTTTTTGTGAATCTGGGTGTAGCCCCCCTTAAGCATGAAGAACCCCGCCGAGCGTTGGTTGCCCTGGAAATGCTATTCCGCGGTAACTGGATTGTGCCTACCGAGGTGGGAGAGTATTACTATAAAAAACCTCCGGTTTATAACTGGGTAGTTATTGGCGGTTTCAAACTGTTTGGAAATTATTCGGAGTACGCCGCCCGCTTCTGGTCTATTCTCTCCTTCCTGGGAATGGGTATACTGGTTTTTCTAATGGGCCGACGCTATGTTGACACTTATTTTGGTATCTACGCCGGATTGCTAACTTGGATAATGGCCGATGTGCTGTTTTACTTTTCGGCTACAGCGGGAGAGATTGATCTGTTCTATTCATTCATAACTCTGGGAAGTTTCTTTACTATTTTTCATTTTCACCGGAAGCAGCAATTTTATTTACTGTTTATCACTACTTACGCATTAGGCGCGATTGGAACGCTTACTAAAGGGTTACCGTCACCAGTGTTTTTAGCAGTATCGCTCGGTATATTTTTTCTGTATCAAGGCAAGATTCGTCGACTTTTTAGTCTAGCTCACTTTACGGGCATCTTAGTTTTCTTGCTGATAGTAGGTGGATACTTTTGGTGGTATGATCAGTATCATTCGTTTACCAACTATTTTACTAGTGAAGACTCCCTTTGGTCACAAAGCAGCGATCGGACGATGCTGAAAAATTCGGTTTTCACGCTTATACCTCACTTGCTACTATTCCCACTAGAAACACTAAAAAATGTAGCCCCTGCTTCGTTATTGCTACTTTTTGCAGTCAGAAAAGGTTTCATTGCTGAGCTTAGGCGGCAACCATTGGTGCTTTTTTCTTTGATCTTATTTATTAGCAATATTGCTATTTATTGGATTTCGCCAGGTACCCGTTCTCGCTATGTGTATATGCTGTATCCTCTTCTGGTTATCGTTCTTACTTTTGGGTACACTAGTTTCTCAAAGTCTATTGACCACCTTCGTTTTCGATGGTTTCATGGTATTATCTTCGGACTAATTATTCTTTCTGGGCTTACCTGCCTGGCTTTACCTTTTGTTCCCCAACTGGCTAGTATTTCTGGAGTAGTACCCCTATCAATAGCGGCTACTTTAGCGGTAGTACTAGTATTAATTGTTCATTTGAAAAACCCAACCTTTGCTCTGCTAAACTTAGTTCTACTTTTCGTAATTCTACGTTTCGTGTTTGCCGGAGTTATACTCCCTTATCGAGCTCAAAATGGTAGTGCCGCTCAGGATAAAGCAGATGCTTACCAGATTGCCGAGATCACTAAAAGTGAACCTCTTTTTCTTTTTGAAGATTCTCGCTGCTCGCTGACTACCGTTTTTTATTTGGAGCGGGAACGAACTGAGGTGCTTAGAAGGACCACCACGATGAACGACCAATACTACTATTTGGCTAATCGCTCGCTACTGGATGATAAGATGTATCAGGTTTTTTATACTTTTGCCTACGGAGATCAAGAGTTTGTCTTGATAAAGTTTCGTGGCCCCTAACCCTACCCAAGTTAATCCTCAAAAATCAGTAATCCGTCGTCGGCTTAGTTTTTTCCTAAAACTATTGTTGTCGGCTACGGCCCTATTTTTTGTGTTCAGAAAAATTGATGCTCAAGAAGCTTTACAAACGTTTCTCCAAGCTAATCCGGTTTATCTAGTGCTAGCCTTTTTTGCATTCAACTTGTCTAAAATTGCGGCAGGGTGGCGATTTAAAGCTTATTTGAAAGCACTGGGTATCCACATCAGTAATCGCTATAATATTGAGTTACTATACTTGGGTATGTTTTATAACCTTTTTCTACCGGGTAGTATTAGTGGCGATGGTTACAAGGTTTACTTACTAAAGCAACAGTTTGATGTTAAAACCAAACAGCTAATTGGGGCAACCTTACTCGACCGACTAAGTGGCCTTGCTCTACTACTGATAATGGCGGGTGGGTTCTTGCTATTCAGTTCATTCGTTAGTGGTATTCCCTACTTTAATACTGCGATAGTTGTTTTAATGGTAGCGGTACTACCGGTCTTTTATCTCTTCACTAAATTACTCTTTCCTCAGCTTGTATCCGCCTTCGGAGTTACGACTTTCTGGTCGTTTTGGGTGCAAGCTGGACAGGTACTTACGGCGGTACTGCTATTAATAAGTATTGGTGTGGAAGCCTATTATCTGGATTACCTCACGCTGTTTATGATTTCCTCGGTGGTAGCAGTATTACCTTTTACTATCGGCGGAGTAGGAGCTCGAGAGTTAGTATTTCTCTACGGCTTTCAGTATTTAAAAATTCAGCAGGAAACAGCTATTACGTTTACCTTACTTTTCTTCTTGAGTACCGCGTTATCTTCACTATTGGGATTATTTGTCTCGATCAAAAAGACAACTGAAAGCAGTTAAGATCCAGTTTTATTTTGGCCAAGCCATTGAGCAACTTTATCCCTATCGTTCAATAACCCTTTATAGCGCAGGGTGGCTTCTGACATTGAATTTAGTGCTTTGATCAATGCTTGTCTTTCACTCGTTACTAAATCTCTCACATCGGTAAAGTAGGTACGAATTGTAAATAGTACTGCGTTCACTTCGGGAAAACCGGTTAGCGTTTGTCGCTCTACTCGCACAAACAATTTCGGATTATCAGTATCAAACGACCTTCCCATCCAACCTTCACTATTCCAATCAGGCGGAGGTTCGGGGTGATGATTGAGCCGATCATCGGTGCTTAATCCCCAAGCAAGCCGCACTCGGGTTTTGGGTTGTAGTAGAGAAGAAAGCATTGGACGATAGTTTCCTCGAAGTTTATCCATTCCCGCTACTGGCTCGTGGATAGCCGAAAATGGCTGCCCCACTTTTTCGGCGGGTGCCCAGTGGTTCGGGGCGCACAAATGTATTGTAGAGAGGTAGTCACGCTGATCAGATAATTGCCAGACTGCTAAGTCTTCGGGAACCTGGCCGGCTAATGCACCGAATGCTGATTGATATTGATTATTACCCAATAATTGCTCTTGAGCATTCCAACGAACTACCGTATCTCGCAAATGATTCTTGAGTTCGCTAACCCCTTGCGAATGTTGATAGCTAAAGTAGCTTGGATACTCGCTCACCAGTTGCTGAGCAATGGATTGATTAATCGCTCGTAGAGTTTGAGCTAACTCATCACTTTGGTGATAGTACTTAGCAATGCCCTCCTTTCGGCAGGCTTGCTTGTTTTGCATGAAGCGAGAATAATCTCGGTCAATCTGAAAAATGCGCTGGTCAATTGACCCATTTCCGAAATCTACCTCCAGCGACTTCAAGCCCGGCGATACGGAGTATTTACCGGATAAAAAGGGAAGATACGTAGCGGGAGTTGCTAATAACATACATTATTTGCCCCATTGCATGATCAGAAAGTGCGCCGTTACCAACCCTCTGTGTACTGTTGGTAATGAATAATTTCCTGCTGACATTCTTCTAGCTCAAAGTCATTAACATCCCACTGTTCGCCTTCTTCCATTCCTAGCCAATCCAGCATATCGTCATGTTCAGGGTTTTTAGGATCATTGACTGCTTCTACTAACATGTAGTAGCCATAAATACCGCCACAATCCTCCGGAGGACAAGCCCCTTTGCCACCCAAACAGCGACAAGCAACAATTTTATCGTCGGTAATCTTCTCGACCAATACTGTGTGTGCCCAGCCATCCCCAAAATCGTACTCGTAGGCTATCTTTTGTTTTTCCTGCGTTAGCTGCGACTGGATTAATATTTTCCGGGCATCTTGGGTTTCTACGCCCATAAAATCATCGTCAAACGGAATACCAATATCTTCTCCTCGGCGATCCTGAGGACGAAAAGCGTACAAGTGCGCGTTCTCCCAACCCATCGTCGCTTGAATGACGGCGTGTAGTTCGTGAAAGCTGAATTTATCAGGTATCAGTACACGTCGCCAAATAGGTGGTTTGCTGCTACCATCCAGGGAAATTTTTAGTTGATAAGCCATAGTCTCAAAATAGTAAACAGCTTAAAAGTTTTAGTTTTCAGGCAAAGCAAAAGCTACATATTGATCGCCTCGCTGTTCGGTAACTTTTCCTCCGCCAGCCGCAACTACAATGTACTGCTTACCATCTACTTCGTAAGTGCAAGGAGTCGCCATACCAGCAGCAGGAAGCGAATACCGCCACAACTCTTCTCCGGTAGATGTACTAAACGCCCTAAACTGAGCATCTTTGCTGGCACCGATAAAAATTAGTCCTCCGGCAGTGACTACTGGACCGCCATAGTTCTCCGTTCCGGTGGGTGAACCACCCTGCTCTATCAGCTCGGGGAATTCACCTAAAGGTATTTTCCAAAGTACCTCACCCTTATTCAGATCGATAGCATTCAGGGTACCCCAAGGTGGTTTTACAGCGGGGTAGCCATCAGCATCTACAAAGCGATTATAGCCAGTATGGTTGTAGCGTAGCTGTCCAGTTTCCTTCTGCGATACAGTTTGAACCACCATTTCATCAACACCTTGCTTGTTTAGTAGAAACGCACTCACTGCGTTTATTTGAGTGTCGGTAAGAAAGGCAAACGAAGGCATAGCCCCTTTTCCGTTTCGTACCATTTCGTGCACCTGACCATCATCCAACCGTTCCGCCAAATCTACCAGCGATGGGGCGTTACCGTGAAAATTGGAACCTTGTAGTTCTGCTCCGTGGCAGCCCATACAGTTTCCTTGGTAAACATTCTGCCCTAGTGCAATCAAATTTTGTGGCGCCTTTTGAGACTGTTCCACCATCGTTAGAATCCAAGGCATTTCGTTGGCGTTTACGTATAGAACTCCTGTATTAGGATCATATCCGGCACCGCCCCATTCGCCTCCACCATCAAAACCGGGGAAAATAATCGTTCCTTCAGTGCTGGGTGGTACGAATTGCCCGTTGGAACGAGTGGTTTCAAATACGGCTAAGAGTGAATCACGAGAACTAGCGTTTGGATTAATATCTTCGGCGGTCATGCGCTGACGGGCGAACGCCGGAGGCTGGGTAGGTAGTGGCTGGGTAGGCCAGGCCTTCTCGCCAATTAAATCCGATTCAGGATAAGCTTGTTCTTCAATAGGAAATAAAGACTCCCCAGTTTCCCGGTTGAATACGTACACATGACCCGACTTCGTAATTTGGGCTACTGCGTCAATCTGCTTACCATCACGATTGATAGTAACCAGTGTTGGCGGAGAGGGCAAATCTCGGTCCCAAATATCATGATGCACCGTCTGGAAGTGCCATATCTTTTCACCGGTCTGAGCATTAAGCGCTACTAAGCTGTTGGCGTACAAATTAGCTCCTTTGCGGTTGCCTCCGTAAAAATCAAAGGCAGCTGAGCCCAAGGGTACAAATACAATTCCTCGTTCTTCATCCAGAGTCATCCCCGTCCAGTTATTGACTCCGCCGATAAATTTGTAAGCAGTAGAATCTTCCCAGGTTTCGTGCCCCGGCTGACCGGGTTGAGGAATGGTATGAAAAATCCAGGCTTGTTCACCCGTTCTGATATTGAATGCTCTAATGTGACCAGGGGCCGCCGGAAGCCGTTCGGAATTGAGTGCTCCCATAATGATTAAATCTTCGTGGATAGTGCCGGGAGCATGGTAGCGGTACGACAGCCCTTCAACGTCTCTCCCTAACCCCTCTCTTAAATCGATATACCCTTTGTCACCAAAATTCGCCAGCGGTTTTCCGGTGAGAGCATCTAGTGCATAAAGTTTTTCTTCAGCCGAAAAAATGAGCCGACGGTCTTGTCCATCCGCCCAATAGGCCAACCCTCGAGTAAAACTTACCTGATCGGTTCCTTGAAAAGGATTGAACTCCCATATTCGCTCACCAGTAGCGGCCTGTACAGCAAAAATTTTCATACCGGGCGAAGCTCCATACAAAATAGTATCAATCACCAGCGGATTGCACTGAATATAATTGTTTTCACCAATATCACCGGAGGCATACGTCCAAGCTACTTCCAGATTTTGGACGTTATCTCGGTTGACCTGTCCTAAGGACGAATAATGCGTACGGGCCGGATCGCCCAAATAGCTACTCCAACTTTCATAATTAGTAGCACTCTGGTTATCAGCTTCAGTAACCTCAATAGTTTGACATGATACAGTCAGTGAGACTAACAAGAACCAGGAAGGTAAATTGCGAAGGATCATATTTCGTTTTACTGTTTACAATAAGACCGCTTAATTTAGAAAGAAAATATTACTTCTGTAAACACTTTCTTATCACAAATATGCTCCAACCAAATATGCTAACACGCTCTCGGTTAGCAGTCTAACTCAACTTTTTTTCTCCATGCCTTATACTCTGCCGTGATATTAGTCCCTAGAGAACTACTTATCTAGCAAAAAATCACACTACGATATACAGTAGAATTGGCTAAGATATTACTTATGCTTTTATCAAAAATATTTCTTATCAGGATTTATTATTATTCTCTATTGAAAATTAAGTTAACATTACTTTATTTATAGCTTTCTCATTTAAACCGCTGTTAATCAACCACTTACTATATATAAAAATTTGAAATTCGTACTAAGTGAAGTATAATCAGCAGTGGCTCATTCGTTCTCAACCTAGTCATACTCTTACATATTATTACTTTCCAGCCCCCGAATACTAAACTGTAACTGACTGAATCACACGGATTTTTATCAAAACTTACGTTGTAGCTTCAGCCTATTTTATAGCACTCCTTATTACAATAACTTGCAAAGGATTTTTATGTAAAATTGATGTTGGAGAAGTTGTGATAAACCAGCATACTTCTGCCTTCCATACGTTTATGAACAGACTGATTGTAAAATACATTCTACTATTTGCCTTCAGCTTTTTGCCTTCGGTAGCAATTATTGCCCAAGACAATAATAAGCAAGTGGCTGAAGAGTTTGTAGAGATTGGTGACGAGATTTACTATGTTCAGAAAGCCCCTGAACAAGCGAAGGAGATGTATATCCAAGCGGCTCAGCTCGATCCAAATAACATTAAGGCCAACTTCATGGCGGGCAAAACTATTGTTGAAACAGTAAATAAAGGCGAAGCCACTCCTTACTTTCAGCAAGTTTATCAATTAGATGCTGACTACCGATTCGACTTACTGTATTCAATTGCTCGTGCTTATCAGTACGGGTTACAGTTTGAAGATGCTATTGAGTACTATAATCGCTACTTAGAAAAGTTAGACCAAGAAAAAGATTACCGAGGCGAAGATAAAATTCCAGCTAACCAAGTGAAGCGCCGCGTCTACGAATGTGAGAACGGTTTAGAATTTGTAGCTAACGCCAGGAATTTTATTATTAAAAACATTGGTAGCAGTATCAATTCTAATGGTCTAGATTACGCTCCAGTAATTAATGCAGACGAGACGATGATGATCTTCACCTCGCGCCGAAAGGAAAATAACCTCAACGAAAACGTATACGACGATAACTTTGCCTACGAAGATATCTTTATTTCTTACAAAGAAAATGGAAAATGGGGTTCCGCTAAAAATATTGATGAGCCGGTAAATACTTTGTATTTTGAGTCAAACCTAGCTTTATCGGCTGATGGAAAGCAGTTGTATGTGTACCGCGATGAAAACAATGGTGACATTTACGTATCAGACCAACGATCTGACGGAAGTTGGTCTGAACCAGAGCCCGTTAGTGATAACATAAATTCCTCTTATTCTGAGAATTCAGTTACTGTTTCTCCGGATGGACAGACTCTTTATTTTTCTAGCGATCGGCCCGGTGGCTTTGGGGGGTTAGATCTTTATAAGTGCGAAAAAGATCGTCGAGATGAATGGGGTAAAGTAACTAATCTGGGCGAAACGGTAAATACTCCTTATGATGAAGACGGAGTATTTATAGACTTTGACGGCAAAACGCTCTATTTTAGTAGTAGAGGGCGAAAGGGAATGGGTGGATACGATATTTTCAAATCCGTCTATAAGGCCGAAGATGATAATTGGAACGACCCCGTCAACCTTGGTTACCCAATCAACACTCCCGACGATGATATTTACTTTGTTAGCACCAAAGATGGTAAGCGGGGGTATTTCTCAACGATACGCAACGATGGAGTGGGCTATTTGGACATCTACATGGTAGAGATTCCTGATCAAACTGAGGAGTTAGCTAACAAGTTAGACAAGAAAAGTCAGAAGCAACCGAACGAGGAGAGTGAGCTAGCTGATCGTAACATTGGGCAGGTTGATCAGCAAAAAAGCAACTCGCTTCAACCAGTACAGTTATTACTAAAGGTGGAAGATGGAGCTAACCAGCAAGCTTTGGATGCCCAGGTTTCGCTGAAAGGAGGCGATAAAAATGAGACCCTTACCCCACAGAAAGTAGCCGACGGTATCTATCGCTTCGATATTCAGAATAACCAAACGGTGGAGTATGCGCTCGCTGTAGAAAAGCCTGGCTACATTTATAAAAGTGTAAAGGTAAGCATTCCGCCGATGGCTAATAAGCAGCAGGAGTTTCGTAAGAAGATTATGCTAGACCCCGTAGCCCAAGTAACCACCAACTACCGAATGGTGCTTAACTTTGTATACTTCGATTTTAACAGTGCTCAATTAGAAGATAGGTCTCAAGCCGAGCTAAACCGGCTTAAAAACTTCTTGGAGGAAAACCCGGGAGTGCAGGTAGAAATTGCCGGTCATACCGATAATATTGGCCCTACTACTTATAACAAGGCTTTATCTCAAAAGCGAGCGCAGGCTATTGTTAACTATTTAGCCAAACAAGGTGTAGCAGTTGAGCGCCTTTCTGCCCAAGGCTACGGCGAATCCGACCCTATTGCTAGTAACGATGACGAGGCTGAAGGGCGCGAGCTAAACCGTCGGGTAGAAATGCGCGTACTAGAATCCCGCACTATCGCTAATCAATAGTTCATTCTCATCTACTGAGCAGACTTTCAGGTACCAACCGCTATTCTGACGAACAAATTCTCCGTACAAGTCGTTGGATATTTGTACTAAATTAGTAGCCCTTCTGGGTTGTTTGTAGACTATGGCCGTTATTCCGTATAAAGATCAATCGTCTTCCAAAAAGGAGCAGGTAGCGCAGATGTTTAACAACATTAGCAAACGTTATGATCTGTTAAATCATTTACTAAGCGCAGGAATTGATATTTACTGGCGAAAAAGGGCTGTCAAATTACTTAAGCCCTATCAGCCCAAGCACATCTTAGATATTGCCACCGGTACCGCTGATTTTGCTATTGAAGCTTTAGCATTAAATCCGGATAAAGTAATTGGGGTAGATATTTCCGAAGGAATGCTAGATGTGGGGCGCGAGAAGCTAAAACGCCGTCAGTTGGATGATCGAATTGAACTCCAATTGGGCGATTCGGAAGGTTTACACTTCGATGATAATATATTTGATGCTGCCATCGTTGCATTTGGTGTACGCAACTTTGAAAACCTGCACAATGGCTTAGAAGATATGTGCCGAGTGCTAAAGCCCGGCGGAAGGCTAGTTGTGCTGGAATTCTCTAAGCCTACTAAATTTCCAATGAAGCAATTGTATAGCTTCTACTTTAAAAACATTTTGCCACTTATTGGCAAGTTTATTTCAAAAGATCAGTCGGCTTACACGTATCTGCCCGAATCGGTTCAGGCTTTCCCTGACGGACGGGCATTTTTGCAAGCATTACAAAAAACAGGGTATACCGAAACACGATGCAAAGCACTTACATTTGGCATAAGCTCCATATACACCGCAAAAAAGGCGTTCTAACGTTACTGTTCGTCCTAGGGTCGGTAGTAGCGACCTGGGCGCAAAACCCCTCCGGTAAGTATTATGCCAAATCCGATAACTTACCTAATTATGATAACCGTTGGCTGCACTATGGTTTCGCCATTGGTGTTCATTCATCCAGCTACCGTATTCAGTACAGCGATTTGTTTACCTCACCTGAATTTGAATCCTTACATTCGGTAATGGCGGCTAATTCCTTCGGGTTTTCGTTGGGGTTGATTGCTAATTTTCGCTTAGCGGATTATCTGGACGTACGAGTGGTACCCGAAGTCGTTTTTTACGAAAACCGACTGGATTACCAGTTCATTGAGAATAACCAGTTTGTTACCGACCAGCAGATTGTAGAGTCTACTTTTATTGAAGTGCCCCTGCTGTTTAAGTATAAATCAGTAAGGCGAGGTAATCACCGAATGTACTTAGTGGGAGGGATAGAAGCTGGCATTGAAGCTACCGGGAAAGACAAGGGGGGTAATGAAAGTGACCGTTTGCTTACCGGAAGTAATAACCTTTCTCTACAAGCCGGATTCGGGCTGGATATCTACTTTCCCCTCTTCAAATTTGCTCCCGAAGTGCGCTACTCTCGCGGGATTACTAACGTATTAAGTAGTAACGAGAACCGCTATTCCTTACCACTGAACCAGATAGCTACTAATACGCTCACGCTCTATTTATTGTTTGAATAGCATTGGCGAAGCACCGAAAGAAAGGAGACTTACCCACCAAAATTTGCCCGGTCTGCCAGCGACCGTTTACTTGGCGAAAGAAGTGGAAAGACGTTTGGGATGACGTAGTCTATTGTAGCGACCGCTGCCGGAGACAAAAAGGCTCTAATAAGGCTGAATAGATATATTTACGAAGTATTTATTTCAATCCTGCTCTGCTACCAAATGCTGCCGTTGCGATATTACATCACAGGCAAGGTACAGCGCTTCCCGCATAGAATCGGCGTTAGCTTGGTTTTTACCTGCAATATCGTAGGCGGTTCCGTGATCTGGAGAAGTTCTAACTACCAGAAGTCCTGCCGTAAAGTTCACTCCTTTCTCGAAGGCCAGGGTTTTAAAGGGAATCAACCCCTGATCGTGATACATGGCTAATACTCCATCAAACTGCTGGTGCATAAACGACCCAAAAAATCCATCGGAGGGGAAAGGACCGTAGACTAGCTTTCCCTTATCTTTCAGCTCCCGGATAACCGGCAGCAAAATATCCTGTTCCTCCGAGCCAAGTAATCCGTTCTCGCCAGCATGAGGGTTCAAGCCTAGCACTGCAATGCGGGGTTTTATCACTCCAAAGTCTTGTTGTAGTGATTTCTCCATCAGTAGCACTTTCTCCCGTACTTTACTTCGGGTGATTTTCTGGCTTACCTGGTGCAGAGGTACATGCCCGGTAACTACTCCAACCCGAAGCTTCTCATGAACCAGCAACATTAGATGCTCTTCAGCCTCAAAGGTTTTAGCAAAGAACTCAGTGTGGCCCGGAAAACTAAAATCTTCGTTTTGAATATTGTTTTTGTTGATAGGAGCGGTAACAATAGCCGATACAGAGTTTTCCTTCAAAGCTTGGGTAGCCTGTTCTAGAGCTTGCCAAGCGGCTTGCCCTGCCGCATTGGTTACTTTACCCGGTTGTAACTCTATAACTTCCTGCCAGCAATTAATAACATTTACTTTACCGTAAGCGATATTATCCAAGTCCTTAATTGTCATCAAGTTAAACTGCTCCAGATCGCATTGCTTCCGGTAGT
>CAKZPJ010000321.1 GCA_937138955.1 uncultured Flammeovirgaceae bacterium
CAGAAGCCAAAGTACTCAACAAACTCCTCAATCGCCTACGCCAAAACTCCTAATCAATAGTATTAATTTCTAATAGCGGTGTGCTTCCCCAAATAGGTCTGACCGTTTCATATTTCTAATCTCCTCTTTTAATCACATGTCATTACAAACCAAACTAGACGCTCGCCGAGCCGATTTTAACCAGAAAGCACCCCAAACCACCAAAGCTGCTTACCAACGGGGTATAGAATCCGTTATCAATAGTGGTATTGTACGACAAGCCAAGCAAGAAGGCGATCAGGCAGTTGATTTCACCCTATCCAATGCCCAAGGGCAATCGGTAAGTTTAGCCGAATATCTGAAACAAGACCTAGTTGTACTAACTTGGTACCGAGGCGGCTGGTGCCCCTATTGTAACATTACCTTGCGGGCTCTGCAACAGGTGTTACCCGAAATTAAAGCAGCAGGGTCCAGTCTGCTGACACTTACTCCCGAATTACCCGACAAATCGCTCAGCACCCAGGAAAAGAACGAATTAGACTTTGAAGTACTTATTGACCAAAATAACGAAGTTGCCCGAGAGTACGGACTGGTATTTAAGCTTGCGCCCGAAGTAAGTGAACTCTACCGGAAAAACCTCAGCTTACTGGAATACAACGGAAACGATAGTGATGAGCTACCTCTAGCCGCTACCTACGTTATTGATCAGAAAGGTGAAATTCGGTACGCATTTTTAGATGCTGAGTATCGTCACCGAGCTGAACCTGAGCAAATTATTGAAGCGCTTCGTTCTTTGCGCTAGTTAGTTTTTATAAAAACACCTGTATACTTTTGCACGGCTTCACACTTTGTCTGCCAGATTACTTTTGGCTCAACAGCTCTGCTTTATCTTGCAAAAATTTCATTATGATACTGAAAATATTCCGGGTTTATCTCTGGCCGCTATCGGCTGTCTTTCTGTTTCAGTGTATTGGCACAGATGCAGTAGATGATGCGAACGACCTTTTTCCAGTAGTCATTAAAGCACCCACTCAGAATTCTCTGCTGGTTGGTGAAACCCTTACGTTATCAGCCCAGCGCCAAACCATGGGAGGAGAAGAAATTCCCACCGAATCTTTTACCTGGACGAGTGATAATCCCTCGGTGGCGGAAGTAAGTACGCAGGGAGTGGTTCAGGCCGTTTCTGCCGGGCAGACTCGCATTACGGCTACTGTTGGCAGCTCGGTTAGTGATCCCTGGTTGTTAACGGTAGTCTCCGATGAAGATGAGGTTGCCCAAATTGTGGTGAGTGCTTCTAAAACTAGTTTGGAAACAGGAGAAACCCTTCAGCTAATGGCACAGGCTCAAAACGTATCAGAGGGTGCAGTGGACGTATCTGGCTATACTTGGACGAGTTCGGACGAGAGTGTGGTTACTGTAGACGCCACCGGATTAGCCACCGCCGTAGGTAATGGTTCAGCAGGAATTACCGCTTCAGCCGAGGGAGTCGCGAGCACCCCATTCTCCTTAGTCGTAGGAGCAATAGCCCGCACGGGAACATTTAAGGGAAGCGGAAGCTATAATGCTGATGGTACTGCCACGCTAGAACTTAACGAAGATGGCGAGTTAATTCTCACGACTAGCGAAGATTTTCAGGCGGACTTAGCTTTGGGTACTTTTCTATATTTATCAAATAGCACTTCCGGCTCAACAACCGCTACCACAGGAGTAGAGATTGCTGATATCTCAGCTGACCCGAGCGGAGTAAAAACCTTCAACATCAGCGAAATTAATGCTGAAATTGAGTCAAATACCTATCGTTACATCATCATTCTTTGCAAGCCCGCCCGTATCACTTTCGGCTTTGCCGACCTAGAAGAAGAATAATACCAATTGAAAATGGATAGTGGACAATGGAAATATTATCATCATAATTTTATGCAATACGCAGTTATTAATTTGAGTATGAAACCCGTCTATATTTTACTTTTTAGTTTATTTATCCTTCCATCGGTAGTTTTTGCCGGAGGTGGGTGGCTCCAACCCAAAGGTTCTGGCTACTTTAAATTGGGGCAAAGCTTCATTATTGCCGGTCAGTACTATCAGCCCAACGGAGAAATTGTGGACATTACTACCATTAGTCTGTTTACTACCAGTGCCTATCTGGAGTACGGCTTAACTGGTCGCCTCACTGGAACACTCTATTTCCCTTTTTTCGTTCGTAGCACGCTAAATGCTACCGAGTATACTTCAGGCCGCGCTACCGATCCGGGCGATTTTGTGAACGGTCTGGGAGATACGAACGTGGGCTT
>CAKZPJ010000322.1 GCA_937138955.1 uncultured Flammeovirgaceae bacterium
TCTACTCCTTTTAACAAAACTATCCTTCCTGAAGGCTGCCCATCAGGAGAAGCTGTTGCCAAATGCATGGCATTGGGTTCGGGCAACTGAGCGCGGCGAGCTTCTTCAAACCACTGATTAAATTGCTCAACCGGATCGGAAGAAACATCCGAAATATCGAGGGATTTTTGGGAATACTCCTGCCGCATATCCGCAATAGAGGCACTCATAATCAAATTTGTTTTTAGAAAGGTGGAGCTTCTTCTGACGGGGGAGTTGGAAAGTCGCCGTCATCATTTTTCTTAAAGTCAGGATTGTTCGCCTTACTGGTGTAGGTGATAATGTTTGATGAATCATTAACCTCCTGGCCGCCATTGGCACTCACTAGGGAACTTCCGTAGTTCGTGTTACCCATCGGGTCGTCTAGGTTAGTAAAGCGAGTGTATTTTCCAATAAACTTGAGGTTAACCGTATCAAGTGCCCCGTTTCGATGTTTGGCAATCATCACTTCACCCACGCCCTGTACCGACTGCCCTTCTTCATTTTCGGTAAGTCCGTAGTATTCAGGACGATACAGAAACATTACCATATCCGCATCCTGCTCAATACTACCTGACTCCCTTAGATCTGATAACTGCGGCCTTTTGTCACCACCTCGAGTTTCTACCGCCCGGCTTAACTGAGATAGAGCAATCACCGGAACGTTGAGCTCTTTAGCCAAATTCTTCATCGCCCGCGAGATGGAAGCAATTTCTTGTTCCCGGTTTCCACTACTATTTTTGGAAGAATCGCCCGACATCAGTTGAAGATAATCTACTACAATCAGCTCAATATCATTTTGGGCTTTTAGGCGACGACACTTAGAACGCAGCTCCCGAATAGATAAGGCCGGGGTGTCATCAATGAAGATAGGAGCCTCGGTTAAGGATGCTGTTTTACTGTACAACTGTTGCCACTCGTGATCCAGCAGATTTCCTTTTTTGATCTTTTCACTTTCCAGCTCAGCCTCCGCACTAATCAGACGATTGACTAACTGTACCGATGACATTTCCAGTGAAAAAATAGCGACAGAATGCCCAAAATCAACCGCTGCATTTCGCAGTGCCGAGAGAATAAAGGCGGTTTTCCCCATGCCTGGCCGCGCGGCAATAATGACCAAATCAGACTTTTGCCAACCGGATGTTAGCCGGTCAAGTACAGCAAAGCCGGTAGGCACTCCGGTGAGGCCGTCTTTGCGAGATTTCTTAGCCTCTAGTTCGGTGAGTGCCTCACGCATCATAGAGCGCATATCGGCGTAGTTTTTTCGAATGTTGGCTTCCGATACGCTGAAAATGCGTTGCTCCATTTTATCAAGCAGCGAAAACGTATCGGTCGTATCTTCGTAAGCTTCTTGTTGAATTTCGGCCGCAATGGTGATCAACTCTCGCTTAATGGCCATTTCGGATACGATGCGCGCGTGGTACTCTATATTGGCTGCCGAACTTACCCTTTGGGTTAATCCACTAATTTCAAAAGCACCACCGGCTAACTCTAATGTACCATTTTTACGAAGCTGACTGGTAACGGTGAGGATATCTACCGGCTCAGATTTATCAAAAAGCTCAAGAATGGCTTTGTAAACTTCCTGATGGGCTTCCCGGTAAAAGCTTTCCACCTGCAAAATTTCAATAACCGTAGTGAGGGCGTCTTTCTCCAGCATGAGTGCACCGAGTACTGCTTCCTCCAAATCAACTGCCTGGGGCTGCACTTTGCCAGTAGCTGGATTACTTTCCAGTATCTTACGCATCCGGTTTCGAGTGTAGTCTCCGCCTCTCACCGATACGTCGCGTCCACTGGCCGACGACCCGCCGTTCCTGAACTGCCCATCACCAGGTTTGCCGGTATTCATAGATATTGGTTAGTGATTTTCATTAGAACGCTTACTGCCATGGCAGTAATCTCATAAGTTAGAAAAAATAGCACAAGCACCCAACGACTTTCAAGTTTTCCTTTTCCGATTGGGGGGGTGCAAACATACTAAAAAGTCAGCCTAAAATTTGTACATTAAGCTGACTAAAATTAAGAAGCTAAGCTGAATTATGAAGTGATGGTTTCAATAATTTGGGTTGGCTTTCTGATGCTCAGACGGTTACGATTTATATACTGAGCAGTGCCTCGAGGAAATTCATATTGCTATTTTTCTCTTTCACAATAAACAGCGGAATATTGGTACGGTACTCCAGTAGTCGTTCGGCAACACTACCTAAAAGAATGGAAGCTGCGGCGGTGCGACCGCGAGTACCAACAATCATAAGGTCTACATCTTTTTGCTGGGCAAACCCAAAAAGCTCATCGTCAATTTTAGCATCTTCGCTTAGCTGGTAGCGCATTTCGCATACATCTTCCCGGAGATCATTGCTATCGAAGAACTTCTTAGATTCTTTTTTAGCATTCTCTTCCATAATTTGGCTAAACTCCTCGTAGCTCTTACCTGTTTTAGAATAACCTTTTGGAATCTGATAGACATGATGTCCGTAGATAGTGACATCCTCACCCTCCTTATAAAACTTGGTTGCTTGAGACAACGCCATTTTAGCGTGGTCAGAAAAATCGATAGCTACCGCAATCTTATCAATCTTTATATCAGCATCATTGGGTACACAGAGTACCGAACTAGCACTGATCTCGGCTACTTTAGCGAGATTTATTTTTCTTGAAGGTCCTTCCGGTTTCCCCACAACAATAAGGTCGGCGTCTTTCTGTTTCCCGTAGCGGATTAGCTCATCGGTAGGTTTACCTTGCAACACATTAATGGATACCAGGGTACCTTCGCCGTGAGGAAAGTAATCATCAATGAGATGCCGAATTTCGTGCTCAATGGTTTCGTCTACGGGGGCCAATACATCGCGGTATTGCTCTGCCAAATCTTCGGGGAGATCCAGGGTGTCAGCCACGTGAACGAAATACACGGAGTCAGCCTCCATAATGCGACTTACAATAGATGCGTAGCGTACTACTTCTTCGTCTAAATCAGTCAGATTCACCGAGACTACTATGCGCTTTAATTCATACATACGAAAAAAATTGTAGGTTGCGAGATAAGCCAGTTAATGTATTGCCTAAATTAAGAATAATACCGCCGAACATCAATTCTTTCTAAGTAAGCATTTCTGCTTTTTACTGGAGTTTGGCAGAATATCCTTGGTTAGAGGCTCTATTTTTAGAAGCGATTTTGTATCTTAAAGCTCCAAGCAAAACAACCTAAATCATGAACTCATCTCGAAGAAATTTCTTAGCAAAATTAGGCAGTGGCACTGCCGCCGCCTTAGCTGCCCCTACCGTACTCGGTGCTCAATCCAGAACAAAATTAGCCCCCAGCGATCAGGTAAATATCGCAGTAGTGGGAGTGCGAGGCATTGGCTGGGCCAATCTCCGATCCCACTTGCAAATACCGGGTGTTAACTGCGTTGCACTCTGCGATGTAGATCAACGCGTGTTAGATGAGCGAGTAAGCGATGTGGAGAACATGGCGGGGAACCGTCCCAAAACCTACGGCGATTTTCGTGAGCTTTATGAACACCCTGATTTGGATGCTGTGATACTAGGTACTCCTGACCACTGGCACGCGGTGCAAACTATTCAAGCCTGCGAAGCGGGGTTGGATGTGTACGTAGAAAAGCCACTGGCGAACTCCATTGAAGAATGTCAGGTGATGGCCGAAGCGGTTAAGAAGCACAACCGCATTGTGCAAGTAGGCCAACAGCAGCGTAGTAGTGAACACTGGCAACCAGCGATGAAACTAATCCGGGATGGGAAAATTGGGCGAGTAAATTTCGTACGCGCCTGGAACCACAGTGGCCCCGAACGGATTGTACAACCTATACCCAATCAAGCGGTACCACCGGAAGTAGATTACAAAATGTGGCTAGGCCCCGCCCCTGAGCGTCCGTTTAACGAAAACCGTTTCCACGGCTCGTTCCGTTGGTACTGGGACTATGCGGGAGGCAAAATGACTGACTGGGGCGTTCACCTGATCGATATGGTGCTATTGGGGATGGATGCTACCGCTCCTAACTCAGTAATGGCTTCAGGTGGGAAATTTGCTGATCCTGGTAGCGATATGGAAACTCCCGATACGATGAGTGCTATTTATGAGTTTGATGACTTTGTGATGGTGTGGGAACATAATATGATTAACCGGAATGGACCTTATGGTAAAGATCATGGAATAGAATTTATCGGTGAAAAGGGCCGGATGATTATTGATCGGCGAGGTTGGGAAATTACTCCGGTTACAGAACGAGCCGAAGATGGAAGCTCCCGCTACGTGATGGAGAAAATGCCGTATCAACCACGACAAGGCGATCCGCGTACTGAGCACGCTCGTGACTTTATAAATAGTATCAAAACTCGGGAGCAGCCTATTTGCCCAATAGAGATTGGCAGCCACGTAGCCGTGGTGGCTCATCTAGGTAATATCTCGTACCGACTGGGTCGTAAAGTATACTGGGACTCGGATGCTTACACTTTTAAAGACGACGTTGAGGCGCAAAAGATGGTACAAGCTCAGTATCATAATGGCTGGAAATTGTCAGTGTAGAACCCAATTGCCCAAAAAGAACGTTTAAGTGAAGTGTGAACCTACTAGAAAAACTAAGTGCGGAGGACTATATTCAGCTAGAAGAAGAAACTGGCTTAAAGCATGAGTACCATGACGGATGGGTAGTGGCTATGGCTGGGGTTACCGAAGAACACGATCTGATTACATCGGCGATTCGCGATCATTTGCGAAGATGTCTTAGGAAAAAAGCTGCCGGGTTTACAGCAGTGATATTCGGGTATTTATTCCGGAGTGCAACAAATTTGTGTATCCGGATGCAATAGTTATTTGTGGAGAATCATAGCGACATACCTTACCTCGGGGCGCGTATGCTCTTACCAATCCGGTAGCAATTGTAGAAGTACTTTCGGAAGGCACGGAAAAGTATGATGTACAGGAAAAGCCTATCCAGGCCGGATATAACTGTTACCGAACGCTTCCATCGTTTCAGGAATACCTGTTAGTTTCATCTCAGAAAACCGAAGTAGAAGTGGGTAAAAAGGCTGCCAACGGAAAATGGCAAACGAAAACCTTTCATCAGTTTGAGCAGACAATAGAACTGCTAGGGTGCCGACTTAGCTTCCAGGAGATTTACGAAGATGTAGATCTTAATACTTAGCTAAGGTGCTTTTGCAATATACAGACATTGCAAACGGTCGCTATTCTGGAATTATTTCAAAATGGATATTTTACAAAAATCTTTTGACGACGCGATACATTCATTAGCTGAATCTACATCACAAAGAGAACTGAATGATTTTATAGATACTCAATTTGAGGGTCTTGTAGCTAAACTGCCTAAGGAAATACTTTCTTCTATTATGGAAGACGCTGAAGAAGGTTTAGCCGAAAGGCACTCTATAAATGCACAGTTCATTAAACGTATTTTATTACGGTGGAAGGAGGGATTTGATCTTTTAGAGATTCATATTGAAATCGCTGTTGAAGTTGGAGAAAGTTTTAATGATAAATTTCGCCCAGAGGCAGCAATAAATAATAATATTGCCTTTGACGTATTAACTCGTTTACACGCTAAAGGATGCTTGATAAGTAAGGAGATACTCGTATTGCTTAAAAATGGCTATGCAGATGGTGCCCATGCGCGATGGCGCGCTCTTCATGAGATTTCTGTTACGGCAGCATTTTTAGCAGCTCATGGTAGCGAGGCTACACAACGATATTTGGATCACGACTTTGTAGAACAGTATAAAGCTGCTTCTCAACTTAACAAATACCAATCGCGACTCAATGTCTCGGGTTTCAATGAGCAGGAGACAGAAGATTTTAGATCTCAATACGATAATATACTAAAGAAGTATGGGCAGGAATTTAAAAAACCATATGGCTGGGCTAAACCTTTTGTAAACGGGAATTTAACCTTTTCTGCTCTTGAAGATGCAGTAGGTCTTGATCACTGGCGCCCCTACTACAAATGGGCAAGTCAGAATATACACGCTGGTTCAAAAACAACTGGAAGGTCTCTAGGATTATCTGAAACAGAGGAAGATATCCTTCAAGTAGGACCTAGTAATTCCGGTATGACGGATCCAGCTCATTCGGTTGCAATTTCACTTTCACAATTGACTTGTACTTTACTACTTTCTTCGCCCAATCTTGATAGCTTGGTTGCAGCTAAAATACTTATTTCCTTATCAAATGAAATTGGGAATACTTTTCTTGAGTGTAGTAAAAGAACAATACCTGATGAAGATGTTAGCCTCTGAACGTAGGGTAATTGGTGTCCATAATCGCACATTTCTGCTCGCCAGCGGACACTTCACTTTAGACAGAGCACGGCAATTAGCCAATTTCAGGGCATTTTGAGGGTGGCACAACTTTTTCAATTAACGCTGAACAGTTAGCAATTAGCAGTTTCTTGATAGTCCTTTTAACTGCACATTGTTCATTGCACATTTCTAATTGAATGAACTATGCTCAAAAACTACTTTACCGTAGCCCTACGTAGCCTAACCAAGCATAAAGGCTACTCTGCCATTAACCTGCTAGGACTCACCGTGGGTATCACTACCTGCATTCTGATCTATCTCTACATTCAGCATGAGTTAAGCTACGATCGGTTTCATAAACAGGCTGGTCAAATTTACCGGGTAGATAACACCTACCTAGCCGACGGGGTGGATTCTTATCCCACTGTTTCATCAGCTCTGGCGGTAGGAGCTAAAGAAACCATACCGGATGTGGAAGAGGCAGTACGAATTAGCCGCCTTGGCGGTGGTTTCAATAGCTCAGCAATCATTCGGGTAAAGGATGAATTTTACCGGGAGCAGCAAGTGTACTTCGCCGACCCCTCCTTTTTTCAGGTATTTTCTTTTCCATTGATAGAAGGCGATATCAATACGGCTTTAGCCGAGCCGTTTTCCGCCGTACTGACCGAAGAAACTGCTAAAAAATACTTTGGGCGCACCGATGTAGTAGGTCAAACGTTTCGCTTTGCTAACGACGATGAGCACGAGTACCAAGTGGCAGGAGTAGCCGTAGCCCCTCCATCCAACAGCCATTTCACTTTTTCTATCCTAACTTCTACGGAAAGTTTCGCCTCGCTAAACCCCGATGTAGATTTAGCGACTACCTGGAATAACGACGGCTGGTATACTTATTTACTACTTAAGAGTGATGGTTCTCCAGAAGAAGTAATTGCTCAAATTGATGCGCTTAATGTGAAGCATCTGTCTTCTCAAGATATAAAGCGTAAAACCTCATTAACCGCTCTCACTGGTATACATCTGCACTCTAATCTGCTTAACGAGATTAGACCTAATGGTAGCATAACTCAGATTTACGTTTTCGTAGCCATCGCGCTATTTGTACTATTTATTGCTATCGTGAATTACATGAACTTAGCCACGGCTCGTTCGGCCCGGCGGGCAAAGGAAGTGGGTTTAAGAAAGACTTTAGGAGCTGAACGCTCGCAATTGATCGGGCAATTCCTAAGCGAATCAGTGCTATTAGTGCTGATAGCTACTTTAGCCTCATTGTTAATAGCTCAGGCACTCTTGCCTACTTTCAATCAACTCGCGGGAAAAGAACTAGCACTGGAATTAGGGCAAAATTTTGGGCTTTGGATTGGACTAATTCTGGTAGTTTTGCTCACCGGTTTAGTATCGGGTAGCTACCCAGCTTTATTTTTATCTGGTTTTAAACCGGCTGAAGTACTCAAGGGAAAATTAGCGGTAGGCATGAACAGTTCGCCTTGGCTACGGAAGGGGTTGGTGGTCTTTCAGTTCACCGTTTCCATTGTGCTGATTATTGGGGCTTGGGTGGTATACAGTCAAATTGATTATCTGCACAACAAAGATTTAGGTTTTCATAAAGAGCATGTAGTCGTTATTCAAAACGCTAATAATGCGGTAACCGATCAGCTTAATACTTTTAAACGAGAGTTAACCCAGCACCCAGGTGTTCTATCTGCGGCAGCTTCGCTAAGTGTGCCCGGCGGGTTACGTCCGATTGTGCCCATTAAAACCGACCGGATGGGTGAGGGTGAAAAAGTGAACATGGCGGGTATCAACATTGATTTTGAGTACTTGAAAACGATGGGTATTGAAGTAGAAGCAGGTCGGAACTTTGACCCTCGCTTCACTACTGATTCTACTCAATCAATTATCATTAACCGTCAGGCTATTAAAGAACTCAATTTAGTGGGTGAACCGGTAGGGCAAACAGTCCGAATAAATCTAGCCTTCCCCAATGAAGATTATCAGGAGAAGCAGATCATTGGAGTGGTAGATGATATCAATTTTGAACCTCTGTACCGCTCTACCGCTGGGGCGTTCTTTGCACCGCTACTTCCGCTTTATAACTACGTTTTTGTGAAAATTAATCCTGAGCAGCGGGAACAAGCTTTACACCATCTGGAAGATACCTGGATGGCGATAGTTCCCGATCAGCCATTTACCTTCTCCTTCCTAGATGATGACCTGAACCAACTTTATCAGGCCGAAGAGCGGTTAAGCACACTCGTTACCTACTTTTCGGTATTAGCCGTCATTATTGCTTGTCTGGGATTGTTTGGCCTGGCTTCTTTCGCTACCGACCAGCGTCGGAAAGAAATTGGTATTCGGAAGGTACTGGGCTCTACTAATTCAGAAATCATCCGGCTGTTCTTTAAGGAATATCTACAGATTATCGCGATTGCTAACCTCGTGGCTTGGCCGCTGGCCTATTTCCTGGCGAAAGAGTATATGAGCAATTTTGTGTTTAGCACTCAGATTCAGTGGTACATCTTTTTAATTGCTGGAGGTCTAGTGCTGGTCATAGCCTTTTTGACTGTTGGTGCCAAAGCGACTAAAGCTGCTATGAGCAACCCGGTAAAGTCTTTACGAAGCGAATAAAACTTACAATTAACGCTGAACAGTTAGCAATTAGCAGTTTCTTGATAGTACTTTTAACTGCACATTGTTCATTGCACATTTCTAATTGAATGAATTATGCTCAAGAACTACCTCATCACCACCCTGCGGAATTTCCGTCGCAACTCATTCAGTACTGTTATTAATGTGCTCGGTTTAACACTGAGTCTGGCCTGTTGTATCGCTATTTATGCTTTCATCAAGCACGAGCATAGTTTTGATACTTGGCATGAAAAAGCCGACCGTACTTTTCGGGTAGTAAGTCAGTACAAGGGCGAGAGCGGTACTAATTATCAAGGATCAGTTGCCTTTCCAATGGCAGACGCCTTACGAGAAGAAGTCACCGATATAGAAATGGCTACGCAGGTAGTAATCGATGAAGCGGCTACCGTAAAAATAGAGCAAAAAGGCCAGTCGCCTCGCTTGTTTGAAGAAGATGAGATTACCTACGCAGATAAGTATTTTCTGCAAACCTTTGACTACCAACTATTGGCGGGACAATCTGCGAATCTGCTTAGCACACCTAATGAAGTAATCATTACCCAAGAATTAGCTGATAAGTTCTTCGGCAATGAGGTTAAAGGAAAGTACCAACAGTTGCTGGGCAAAACTCTGATCGTTGATCAACGGTCGTTCCAAATTGGTGGAGTACTAGAAAATACTCCCCGAAATACGAATGTTACATTCCGAATGTTGCTGCCTCTGCAAGATTACGTAAAGCGAAACAAAGGCTGGATTTATGATTGGGGAAACTATAGCTCTGATTGGGCTATGTTTGTGACACTGCCCGAAGGGTATGATGCTGATCAGCTAGAAAGTCGTTTGGGAATGTTGGTAGAGAAAAATTATACCGGCAATCAGGCCGCCCGTCGTAGCTTCCACCTGCAACCCCTGCCCGAAGTACATACCGACGAACGTTACGGTGGCACTGATTACGCTACCCCTAGTATTCTTATTATCGCCTTTATCACGATGGGGCTGATTGTACTACTTACGGCTTGCATTAATTTTATCAACTTATCCACCGCTCAGTCGGTGAAGCGAGCCAAGGAGATCGGTATTCGCAAAGCATTGGGCAGTCGCAAAGGACAGATCGTGCTACAGTTTATGGGTGAGACCTTCATTATTGCAGCAGTAGCCTCACTAATTGCAGTGGTATTAGCCCAAGAATTCGTTGAAGCCTTCAATCAGTATTTGTTGGTAGTGATTGACTACGGACTAGTATTAGATATTAGTGTCGCTTATTTTCTAATTGGACTAGTGCTAGTAGTTACATTACTGGCGGGTTACTATCCGGCCCGAATCTTAGCCGCTTTTAAACCTACCGAAGCTCTCAAACAGTCAATGAGTGCTAAGAACACTGGGTTTGCTGGAAAATTTTCATTACGAAAAACGCTGGTGGTTACCCAGTTTGTTATATCTCAACTACTCATTATCGGCACCATCGTGGTATCTAGCCAGATGAACTACGTGCGGAATCGTGATCTAGGATTTACCAAAGATGACATCGCCGTTGTGTTTATCCCTCAGCAAGAAGATCAGAACCTGGATACTTTCCGCGACAAGATTGTTTCTCAGGCAGCGGTAACTGATGTAAGCTTCTGCACCGGCCCACCCATGTCGGGTAGCAACAGCTGGGTCGGGATTCGCCGTCCGACTCAGGATAAAGAAGAAGGTTTCGGTATTGAACAAAGGCGGATTGATAGTCAGTATCTACCCGTTTTCAATATTCAGTTACTGGCGGGGCGCAACCTACAGGACGAAGATCAAGTATTGGCGGCTGATTCTAGCGATAGTTACAATGCACTGCTTAACAAAAAGGCAATTGCCAAACTAGGTTATAGCAGTCCGGAAGAAGCCATCGGTGAAACAGTACTAAATTCTGATGAAGATAAGGTAACCATCGTGGGGGTGGTAGACGATTTTTTTAATGCCCCGCTACAGAATGAAACCCATCCGCTGATGCTCCATAGCCAAGGCGAACACGTGTGGATGGCCGCTGTAAAACTGGCTAGTCCCCAACCGATACAGCAACTTTCTTTTGTGGAAGAAAGCTGGCAAGAACTCTACCCGGACTACTACTATTCGGCCATGTCACTGGACGAATATTTTGAGTACGGAGCTTTTTACGTGATTGAAGATATAATGTACCAAGCCTTCCGTTTGTTCGCTTTCCTATCTATCGTCATTGGCTGCCTGGGACTGTACGGTCTGGTTTCTTATCTAGCAATACAGCGCAGAAAAGAGGTTGGAGTACGAAAAACCTTGGGAGCTACGGTTGCCCATATCTTATATTTATTCACCAAAGAATTTGCCTGGTTAGTAATACTAGCCTTTGTTATCGCGGCTCCACTCGGGTACTTTGCCATGCAAGCTTGGCTAGAGACATTTGTGTACCAGATTCCATTAACCGTAGATTATTTTGTGTTGGCTTTCGTAGCCTCGATGTTAATCGCACTGGTCACGGTAGGCTACAAGTCGCTCCGAGCTGCCACCGCCAACCCGGTAGACAGTCTTCGTAATGAATAATCTGGCGGGGAGCTGGGGGCGAGGGGCTTGGAACTCTTCATACTCCCCGCCCCCTGCCCCAACCCCCTAGCCTTATGATTAGGAACTATTTCAGAATTGCCCTACGTAACCTGAGCCGTTACAAGGTCTATTCCTTTATTAATGTATTGAGCCTAGCTATTGGCATGGCGGCTTGTTTAGTAATTTTTCTCTTTATATCCGATGAACTGAGCTTTGATGCTTTTCATCAGCAAAAAGATCAGATTTATCGATTGGATGAAGTGCAGTCGTTCCCTGGAATGAGTCCGCAAAACGTAGCCCTGTCTATGCCCGGTATGGGGTCAAATTTGCTCGAGGAGATGGCCGTAATTACTA
>CAKZPJ010000323.1 GCA_937138955.1 uncultured Flammeovirgaceae bacterium
AAAGGGAGCGCGAACGGGCCGAAGAAGAAGGCTATCCTGATCCTATTCAGCCCAACAAGCAAGCCACCGACGAAGACTACAATCGAGGGTTGCTCTACTGTCTCAACCACAAGCAGCGAATCTTTCTGTGTTCAGGCTCGCACAATGAGTACAGCAATTACTACCTCGCCATGCTGATGGAGAAACACTCCGTAAAACCGAATGACCCTCGAGTATATTTTGCCCAACTCTACGGTATGAGCGATAATATTTCCTTTAATTTATCACGAGCCGGTTTTAACGTAGCTAAGTATTTACCCTACGGCCCGCTGGAAGCCGTGATGCCCTACCTCTTCCGCCGCGCCGAAGAAAACACCTCCGTCCAGGGTCAAAGCAGCCGAGAACTCACCATGGTGAATCAAGAGATGAAAAGGAGGAAGCAAAGTAGTTCTATACGTTCTTGACTCTAAGCTGAAAAGCTAAAAATAGAATAATACCATTATTTTTCTGTAAAAAATTTTATTTAACCTAATAATTACGACTTCTATCAACAACAAAATATGAACACTACCCGAAGAAGATTTCTTGAAACAACCGCTAAAGTATCCGGTGCCGCCCTCATCACTCCCGGGGCGGGGTTTACTATTCTTAAAAGTAAACCCAAACTAAGCGAGGAAACTCTGGGGCACGGTGACTTTACTTATAAAGTGCAGATGGATTGGGGAAATCTGGATGGATCAGCTACCCCCGTGAACGACTGCCACGAGATGGTACAAGACTCTCAGGGAAGGATTGTGTTGCTGACCAATGAGACGAAAAATAACATCATCATTTATGATAAATCAGGTAAGCTGCTGGACAAATGGAGTAACAATTACCGAGGGGCTCACGGCTTAACGTTATGGAATGAAGGTGGTGAAGACTTTCTATTCATCACCGATTTAGCCAGCCATAAGGTGTACAAAACTACCATGAGCGGGAAAGTAGTTATGCAGCTCGACTACCCGGAGGCCAGTGGGTTGTACCTAAAAGAAAATCAGTACTTCCCTACCGAAACGGCAATTGCCCCCAATGGTGATATTTACATTACTGATGGCTACGGTCTGCAATACGTTTTTCAGTATGATGCAAAGGGCAACCTGAAGCACGTATTCGGCGGATTGGGCAGCGATGTTTCTCAATTTTCCGAACGCTGGACGGCCCACGGCGTTTGTATTGATGCGCGAGCCAACGATAGCGATCCGACGTTACTCATCGCCGACCGAAACGGCAATCAGTTTAAGCGATTTTCAATGGCGGGAGAATACCTTTCAACCATATCTATTCCAGGAGCGTTTGTGAGTCGCCCCGTAATCAAAGGCAATAATCTGTACACTGCCGTACTCAACTCCGAACATCCCTGGAGCGTGTCTGACTCGGGGTTTGTCAGCATTCTCGATGAAAACGACCGAATAGTATCAAACCCAGCCGCCAATGCTCCTAACTACGTAGACGGAAAACTGGAGCGGCTACACCAAACGGCTAAAGTATTCCGCCACCCGCACGACGTTTGTATTGACGATGAAGAGAATCTATATGTTGCTCAATGGAATTCAGGCCGAACCTACCCCATAAAATTGATACGGGTTTGATAGCCCCATCTAGCTAAACACTCTTTTATAATTTTCTACAATCTGTCCGGAGTAAGGCTTCGCTAGAGTGATTAGCTTTTCCTTATCACTTTCTGATAGTTCTTTTAGCTCCTTCAGCACGCGTACATTCTGATCGAGTTCGTAGGTGAACCGACAACCGCTACAGAGCGACGAGATAGGCAGTTGATACACATACTGATGCAAGTTCGCCATTGTCAGATCCGTATTGCCCACCACGTCCGGTATATCTTCAGTACGAATATCCGCCGGAGTAGTATCAATGCGTCCGCCCATCAGGCTTCCCCCCGCCATCGTTTTCATCGCAATTATACCGTATTCTTTCTCAAGTAATACCGGCAATACGTGTTTCTCAAAAGACTCGAAGGATGGGTCACATACATTTAGCGGCATCTGACAGGTATCAAATGCTAAGCCCATGTCATCGAGCTTCTTCAGAAAGTACAGATGCGTTTTTGGGTTCTGATGACCAGTAAACCCGAGATAGCGGGTCTTTCCTTGCTCTTTGGCTGCCAAAAAGACGTCTAGCACTCCGTCTCGTATTCTATTATCCACATCTTCAGGAGTAGTAAACGTATGAATTTGCCACAGATCAAGATAGTCAGTTTTCAAAGCCTTCAACGACTGGTCTAATTGCTCTTGTACTCCCTTGCCAGTTTTGGCTGGGGCTTTAGACATTAGAAAAATCTGATCTCGGTATTTGGGTGTTAGGAACCGGCCCATGTATTCTTCCGAGCGGCCATCGTGGTACCCTCGGGCGTTATCAAAAAAGCGAACCCCTAATTCTATGGAGCGCTCTATCATGTTTTCGGCTCGCTTAAGACTTTCAGTAGTACCTACGTGGTATCCCCCTAAGCAAAATGCCGTAACTTTTTGGCCATCCCGGGTTAGTTGCCGTTGGGGTAAAATATCACCTAACTTATCGGTAGCGGGAGTAGCCGATGCCCAGTTAGAAAGTAAGCTCAGTGAAGTAAGGGCACCCGCTTTTTTTATAAACTTTCTTCGATCATCCATTAACATTTATCATTTAATAGTTGGTACTAGCTACCTTCTTTTACTCATTGGAAATGATACATAAGCAATAAGGGGAAGTAGCATTAATAATCAATTCACTAACTCAACTTACGCACGCCCTACCTTCACGGCGGCAATCACGGCTAATTTAAAGTATATTCGCTGATGAACAAAAAGATGATAGACCTATATGCTCACTATTTGATGGCTAACTTTGGTAAAGCGACGGCTACTGATATGTCCGAAATGCTTGAGGGGGCTATCAGCCACAATAAGATCACCCGCCTGCTGTCCCAACATCAGTTCACGCCTAGTGCTTTGTCAAGGTTGAAGTGGCGAGTTATTTGTGCCAAGTCACAAATAGCCAATGGCCAAAAAATACCGAGTAACCTTAACGTTGGAAGAACAGCATAAATTAAAAGAACTCATACAAACTCGTTTTGCCAAAGCTGTAAAGATCCAGCGAGCTTATGCATTACTAGCTGCTGATGAGAATGGAACTAAACGGTGAACCGATGAACAGATCAAAACTAGTTATGGGCTAGGATTGCGTACCATTAAACGCTTTGTGGAGCAAGGGTTACATGCGGCTCTCCAACGAAAGAAGCGGGAGGTGTATAAAGAGAAACTATTTGATGGAGCGGTGGAGGCCAGACTAATTGCTTTGCGCTGTAGCGCCGCCCCTCAGTTATAGTAGCCCACCGCTGCTAGAAGCCCTACTGACACCGTCAAGAAGCCATTAAGTGTTCCGGCAAACGTGCTGACACCGTCAGGAAGCCATCAAGTGCTCTGGCAAACGTGCTGACACTATCAGGAAGCCATCAAGTGCTCTGGCAAACGTGCTGACACTGTCAGAAAGCTGTCAAGTGTTCTGGCAGGCGTGCTGATGCCATCAGTAACCTATTTAGTGCCTATAGAAGATTAACCAGGCAGTATTTAGAGGAGCTTGATCTTATTATAGGAAAGGACAGCCTGCAATGATTGAGGAACGAGTGAAGAAGTTTCTCTCGCTATGGAAGACTATCACATCATCATTCCACGATGGTTTCATTCCTCACAGTGGCGATAAATAAAATAAACCCGTTTCCTCGCTTCCTTAGCTACGTACTATATCCATAGAAACTGCCTTTTCTTCTATGGGGAGTAGCCCGTATTTTGCGGTGACTCAGATTAATTATCATTAACCCGCATTCTTATGTTTGTCGCCGCTTCAATATTTAATTACCGGATTAAAGAATTTACCCAGTTTATCCGCAATACGCTGATGATTGTAAATCAACATAACCCTACCGAACTTCAAGTAAAGACTCAGTATCAAGACCTTAATCGGTTATGCCAGCAGTTAGAGAAAGCTTACGAGCAACTGGACAATAGTCACCTATCACTGCAACTCACTGAGCTAGACAATCAGCGCGATCAGGCTATTATCTGTCTACGCGCACTAAGTGAGGGATACACTCGCCACCCTAAAGCAACCCATCAGGAAGCCGCAGCGCAGTTACTGGCCTGTATTGACCGGTACGGCAACCGGCTTTATGCCCTAAATTATACTGAAGAAACGGCTACACTAAAGCAGTTAATAAGTGAGCTGCAAAACCGCCCTGAGTATGCTGAAGCAGTACAAACTTTAAAATTAGAAGTTGTAGTAAACGAAATGCAGCAGGCCAACCAAGCATTTGAAAAGTTATTTATCCAGCGACTAGAAGAAAACGTTCAGTCAGAAGGACCTACCAACCGCGAACTGACGCGCCAAACTACCGATGCCTACCGGAAGCTACTTAAACACCTGCAAGCTCACGCCACGCTAAATCCTTCCAATGAATACCTGCTACTAATTAACCTTATGAACGAAAATGCCAGTCACTTTAATGAAGTGGTAGAGCGAAGAAGAAGCAACTCAACTTCCGAGTTAGTTACCGCTTCGGATTCTGAAGTGGCGGAGTAAGTCTGGTTCCTAATTGCTACATGTTTCAGAAGTGTAGCAGTAGGCTAGAGTAAGTACTAGACAAATTCCACTTTCGGTTTGCATATTGAGAGCCTGAACAAGTTGGGTTAGTAGGAGGTTACAATTATGTTGTCATTTGTACCATCTATTATATTCCTAATTCCAATGGAACAATACGTTCGTGTAGACCGAGAGGAATTTCCGCTGGTAATAGTCACTTTTACCGGAGCAAAACCTACCCCAGCTAACTTTCAAGAGTATCTGAATGAGCTGTACGCTAATTATTCACCTAAGCAACCTTTCGTTTTGGTATTTGATGCTACCTTGGCTCGAGTGCCCGGCATTAGCTATCAGAAGCAGCAGGCGGAATGGATGCGCGAACATCAAAACCTTATCAAGTCGTACTGCCTGGGAATTGCTTATGTAATCCCAAGCACAATCATTCGAAACGTACTAAACCTGATATTCAAGATTCAGCCTGATGTGGTAGATAATAAAGTATTTCCTAACTTAGAAGAAAGCTTAATTTGGGCAAACGCTCAACTGGAAGCGGCTAGTCATAGCCCTACTGGTGAGAACAGAGTAGAAGTCTAATCTACTTTAATCATTAGTTACAGAATATGCAATACAATTGCGCAACAGAAAGGTAAGAAGAGGTATTGCTATTTTGAATACCTATTAAGCTTTTTCTTTCTCAGGAATCTTATTGATGGTTACGTAGAACAGCAAACTACCTAATCCTAAGAACACAACGTCCCACCAGTCGGTAGTGAAATCTTCGGAAAACAGCGGAAATATGATTTCCGAAATCAACGCGATGAAAACTGTGGCAACCACTACGTCTAAAGCTGATAGACAATACGCTTTTCCTCGTTTGAAAAGATACTGCCTTTCTGCCAGCAGCAAACTGAGTATAATCGGCATGGTGAGCAAGTTATCTAGATAGCGATCAGCCAGAGGAAATGTAATATCCAGCCCTTTCTGTAGTATTTGGTGTACGACAAACAGTAGCGCACAGATAATAAACCCAGGGGATGTAAGTACTTTCATTGGGTGGTAGACTGTTTCCGGTATCAAAAAGCTGCTACGAAAGCAATAACTAAAATAACGATAATGACTGGGGAAAAGGCCGTCAATACTAATACTGCCAATCCTTTGTATATTCCCTTAAAAATCTTTGTCGGCAAAGAGTCAGTAGGGACGGGTTTGAGCCACTGCCTCAACTCAGCAACTTTTTTAGTAACGTAGTTTTGTAATTCTATCGCAAAGGATTTATTCATGTAAATAATAAGCGATAGAACAGAAGAATGTTGAGACAATAAGTAACTATTAACCATTCACCTTAGATGATATACGAGTCTATAAAGCATCAGACTATGCTCCAGTTCTTCAGGTTCTAATAAAGGCAACAGAATAAATGACCCACTTTGGTAAGCTTTGATAGGTAGTAAAGGGGAGAATATATTAAATCCCCCCAACCCCCTTTAAAAAAGGGGGAATGCAATACGGTTGTGTTGATACTTCTTCTTGCCCTACTTTCTTGAAGAAGTGTCCCAATACAAAAAGCTCTTTATCTTCGCAACAGTGTTACAGTAGGCCTCCCCATTTCTTAAAGGGGTACTAAGGGGGGATTTCTCTTCGCTCTGGTAACTACGCTACCTACTTAATCTCCATCTCGAAGGGCATACGAGCCTGAACGCCCTGTAGGTCACGTAATTGGCGGATTTGCCGTACGTAGGGGAAAGCATCACCTAACTCGCGCTCAAGCAATTGAGTGCTCACTTCCTGCCCCAGTTCTTCCATAATCTGCTGAAATACATCTTTCTGTTCGGGGTAGTACTTCACACGATAGTCACCTTCCTCTAGCCCCGCTTTTTCTACGGCAATATCAATCGCCATATCCAAACCACCTAGCACATCTACTAAATCTCGTTCTAGAGCCTCAGTACCACTCCAGACCCGACCGGATGCTACTTTTTTCAATTGTGCTACTGACATATTGCGTCCCTCAGCCGCCTTACTAGTAAAGGTTTCGTAGCCCTGCTCAATGTTGGCCTGTAGGATACGACGTTCGGCTTCAGACATGGGCTTCGCCGGGGCAAAGATGTCGGCAAACTCGCCAGTCTGCACAATCTCAGTGTCAACCCCAATCTTGTCTACCATTTCTTCCACATTAAAAAAGACACTAAAGATACCGATAGAACCCGTAACGGTATTGGGGTGCGCCACAATAGTATCGCAGCCCATCGCCATGTAGTACCCACCCGAAGCCGCGTAATCGGACATAGAGGCGATCACAGGTTTCTCTTGTTTAGCCAACTGAACTTCACGCCACATTTTGTCCGAAGCCAGCGCGCTTCCTCCTCCCGAATTAATCCGGATGACAATGGCTTTCACATTATCGTCTTCGCGAGCTTTACGAATTTCTTTGGCAAACTTATCACCACCAATATTAGTAGCATCCCCTTGACCATCAACAATATTTCCGGAAGCTACAATCACAGCTACACGGTTACGAGAATAATCTGGGCTTTCTGCCTTCAAGGCAGTATTATACTTTTCTACCGAAATAAAATTAATATCATCGTCATCATCATCTTCCTCCTCTGCGTCTTCTTCAATACCCAGTTTTTCCCGCAGCAAATCCCGCACTTCGTCGGGGTAACGCAGCCCAGTTACTAGTTTAGCATCAACCGCATCCTGAGGCTCTCGTATTTTCATGGAATCAGCTAAGTTACGAAGCTGATTTTGTGAAATACTGGTAGAAGTAGCAATCCGATCCAAATAAGTATCGTACAAGGAATTTAAGAAAGACTCCGTTTGCGCCCGACTGGAGTCGCTCATGCTAGTGCGTGTAAACGGTTCTACCGCACTCTTAAAATCTCCTACTTTAAATATCTCCGGCTCTACCCCGATCTTGTCCAGCGTTTCCTTAATGAATACGGTCTCTATCATAAAGCCGTTAAATTCAACGGCACCCCAATCTGGGTGAATGTATAGCTCATCGGCTACAGAAGCTACGTAATACGCTCGCTCAGTCAAATAATCACTGTAAGATATAATGAACTTACCGGATTCTTTGAAGTCAATCAGATCATTACGGATTTCTTCCAGACTAGCAAAACCACCGGGGGCAATGCTGGCGTCTAAATAAATACCTTGAATATTTTCGTCTTCCTTCGCGGCTTTAATCGTATTTCTTACCTCTAACAGACCCAGTACGCTGTTGTCCATTCCGGGAAAAGGTAGATTGCTAAAGGGGTCGTCGGGGTCGCGCTCCACAATCGGCTTGTTTAGCTTCAGGTGTAGTACCGAATTTTCCTCCACTTCTACTTCAGCATCCTGAGAAGCCGCCGCAATAATTCCGGCAAAAATGAAAAAGATTAACCCGAAGAATACGATTAACCCTACCAGGGTTGCTAATACGTTTCGTAAAAATATCATGACAAAGGTTTATATAAAGAATGAATGAGATAATGAACTACTGCTGGATTTTACGGTAGTCAAATACCACCGCTAGCTTCTGCTATAACAAAACTTTTCTTTCTTAGTGTTAGATAATCTTATTTTCTTACGCTAGAATTCGAAATTTAACACTTTTTTATACTCGCGGTGAAGGTTATTGAGGGAATCTATTTGTTATTAGGCAGTAATTTAGGTGATAGAAGCCATAACCTGCATTTGGCTCGAGAACATATTGAACAGCAAGTGGGCAGTATTGTTCGGCATTCTAGCATCTACGAAACCGAAGCTTGGGGGGTTTTGGATCAGCCATTATTTTATAATCAGGTGCTACAGATAGAAACTCAACTTGGGCACGAGGCTCTTCTGAATTCATTATTATCCATTGAAAAGAAGATTGGAAAAATAAAAGTAGGCAAGTGGCGGGAGCGATTAATTGATATTGACTTACTGTACTACGGCAACCGTATCGTCCGAACGTCTACGCTTACCCTACCGCACCCCGAAATACAGAACCGAAGGTTTACATTGGCTCCGCTGGTTGAGCTAATCCCAAATGAACTACATCCGGTGCTATTTCAACCTCATCAAAAGTTATTAGAAATTACGCGGGATGCGTTGGAAGTATGGCGGGTTAAAAGGGCTTAGGTTTTGGGGATTAGGTGTTGGAGGTTCTGACCCAAAACCCAATGCCCAATCCCTAAAACCGAATTCAATATTTCGCCATACTACTATCAATCTCTTCAGCCCAAGCGAGGATGCCGCCCCGGAGGTTGAACAGATTGGCGAAACCGTGCTTTTCTAGTTGCTCAATGGCTTGTTGGCTGCGCTTGCCACTGCGACAGTGAACGACTACCTGCTTGTCAGTAGCAATCCCATCTACCTTATCTTCTAGTTGCTTCAGGGGAATGAGTTCTCCGTTTAGGTTAGCAATATCGTACTCGTAGGCTTCGCGTACGTCTATCAGTTGGAAGTCCTTTTGGTTCTGTATTAAATCATGCAATTGGTGGACAGTAATTTCTTTTACGGTCGATTTTCCTTCGTGGTGGGGAACGCCACAAAACTGATCATAATCAATCAGTTTGGTTTGCGTAGGGCTCTCACCATTGAGTGGATTGGCTGGGTCGCGGTGGATTTTCAACGTGCGAGTTTCAAATGTTAGGGCATCAAATATAAATAGCCGACCCGAAAGCGTTTCGCCTACTCCGGTAATGACTTTGATGACTTCGTTGGCCTGCAAACTTCCTAAAATACCGGGTAGCACCCCCAGTACCCCACCTTCCGCACAACTGGGTACCATGCCAGGGGGAGGAGGTGCAGGAAACAGATCGCGGTAATTGGGTCCAATATTACCTTCTTGGTCAGTATAGTTAAAGACCGCAGCCTGTCCTTCAAAGCGGAAGATAGAAGCGTACACGTTTACTTTATTCAGTAGTACGCAGGCATCATTCACTAAGTAGCGAGTGGGA
The DNA here is from genome assembly GCA_937138955.1 of uncultured Flammeovirgaceae bacterium. Taxonomy (GTDB): domain Bacteria; phylum Bacteroidota; class Bacteroidia; order Cytophagales; family Cyclobacteriaceae; genus Tunicatimonas. The sequence continues at coordinate 9,519 of CAKZPJ010000323.1, forward strand.
AAGTTATCGGTTCCGTCGGCTACCACATCGTACTCCTTAATTATTTCTAACGCATTTTGGGAGGTAAGAGCGGTGTTGTAGGTTTTGATATTAACGAACGGGTTCTGCTTACGAAGTCGTTCATAAGCAACCTCTACCTTCGGTCGCCCCACATCATCTACGGTGAATAAAACCTGTCGCTGTAGATTGCTATCATCTACCGTATCAAAATCCACAATACCAATAGTTCCGACTCCAGCGGCTACCAGATACGATAATAGCGGAGCACCCAACCCTCCGCTTCCCACTACCAATACTTTAGCAGCTTTTAGTTTACGTTGCCCCTCAATGTTAAACTCAGGGATGATGAGATGACGGCTATACCGTTCCAGTTCTTCTTTTGAGAATGTAATATTACTAGTCATACCGACTGATAGAATGAAAGAGTAGTTGCGTATGAGGCTTCTATTCTGTTATTCCTCCACTTGATCATTCTCTCATTTGCTATACCGAAGAAGTTATTCTCTTGCGATTAAACCTTGGCAAAACCAGCTCGGATATGGTTTGGCCGATGGAAAGAGAAGAGGTAGCCGCGGGTGATGGAGCATTGAGCACGTGTACGGCGTATTCATCTTCCATAATCTTAAAATCATCTAGCAATCCCCCGTTCCGGTCACACGCTTGCGCTCGAACTCCCGCTTCGCCGGGAACTAAATCGTCTTCCTGCACATCGGGAATCAGATGCTGTAATGCTTTAGTGAACGCTGATTTGGAGAAAGAACGATGCATCTCACCCAAACCAGTACGCCAGTACTTACGGGCTACCTTTTGGAAACCCGGCCAAATTAATGTCTCACTCAACTCCCCTAGGTGAACGTCTGATTTTGTGTAACCTTCCCGGCGGAAAGCCAATACCGCATTAGGTCCGGCTTCTATTCCTCCGCCAATCATGCGTGTGAAATGCACTCCTAAGAAAGGAAATGCTGGATCAGGCACGGGGTAAATCAGGTTTTTGACTAAATGTTGCTTATCTGGTTTCAATTCGTAGTATTCTCCTCGGAACGGAACAATTTTCACGTTCACATCGGGGCGCATCATTTGAGCAATCTTATCGGAGTAGAGTCCCGCGCAGTTGATTACGACCCGGCCGGTGTAGGTACCATGATTGGTAATGATTGTACTACCACTGATATGGGTTCTAATATCCAATACCTTACGATCCAGAAACAGCAGCCCATCCTGGTCTTGCACGATTTCCGCATATTTCTGGCAAACAGCAGTATAGTCGATAATACCCGTTTGGGGCACGAAGATGGCTTCCAAACCATTTACGTGGGGTTCATATTCGGCTATTTCTTCCTTCGGCAAACGTTTTAGCCCGGTCAGCCCATTCGCTGCCCCCCGTTCTTGAATCTTATCCAGCTGGGGGAGCTCCGATTGATTCGTTGCTACAATCACTTTGCCGCAAAGTTCGTGAGGGATGCTATGCTCATTACAAAAATCTAGCAACATCTGGTATCCCCGAATACAATTCTCAGCTTTCAGGCTACCTGGTTTGTAATAAACTCCCGAATGAATAACCCCACTATTATGACCAGTTTGGTGAGCGGCTACTTTTGTCTCCTTGTCTAGCACCGCCAGTTTTAGCTGGGGCCTCTTCTCCTTTAGTTTGAGGGCAGTCGCTAGTCCTACGATCCCGCCGCCAATGATAACAATATCGTACTCCACACCTGTTCTGTTTTAGTCGTAAGGGGGCTAAGATACAGGAGGAAGAAGCAAGAACCAAAGAAAGAATCACACTTGCCGTAGAAGTACTACTTTACCAAGTAGCAATAGTACTTTATTGAATTAATTGATTTCCTACTTCTAATTACTGTGTTGCTTTTCGTATTTTAGCAGATACCTGGTAGCTATTTCCCAGCCATTGTTGTTCATTTTACAGGTAGCTCCTGATTCATGGCAGCTGATGGCTATATTGAATAGCCAGGCCGAGGTATTTCAGCAATAGTTATTAGCAAAACTTTGCTGTAAATACCAGATTAGTAAGCAAAAGACAACCTATGAAACCTAATTACAATTTCGTTCAGCACCTACGAGATGACGTGCCTGCGTCATTAGTCGTTTTCCTTGTTGCTCTTCCACTCTGTTTGGGAATTGCCCTAGCTTCGGGGGCTCCACTTCTTTCAGGTTTAGTAACTGGTATTATTGGCGGCTTGGTGGTTGGACTATTGAGTGGCTCCAACCTAGCAGTAAGTGGTCCGGCAGCCGGCTTGACAGTTATTGTATTAGATGGTATTGAGGCCATCG
>CAKZPJ010000324.1 GCA_937138955.1 uncultured Flammeovirgaceae bacterium
CCGGTGGTTAAGAAGTTAGTCCCCGCCAGTAATTTCACTCCATAGGTGCTTACAAAACTGGTGTCTACCGCGTTGATGTATAATAAAGGTTTTTTATCGGAGCCTTTCAATGAGAAATATACCTCCTGCCGATAAGATTGACCGGGAATGGTAGATGAGGTGGTGAATCGCTCTACCCAAGAAAGTTTCGCCAGTTCCTGCTTGATCGTAAACATCCGTTCCAGCTTACCTTTTCCCTGGTCTTTTGGAGGTTTTATAATTAGCTTATTGGTAGGACTAAACCCTAGGTCTTTACTCATCATATAGGTCATCTGAGATGCGATCACGTATGAGCCAATAATCATAACCGATGAAATAGCAAACTGCGCTACAACCAACCCCTTTCGTAATCCCTGTCCCCTCCGGTCAGTAGTTTTTCCTAGGCTAGATAAACCCTGTACTTTCTTAGAGACTAAAAAAAGCGAAGGATAGGCTGAGGTAAGCGTAGAGCCGATAACAAAAGAAATCAAGAATAGCGTATTAATATGCAGACTATTGTCAAAAAGGGGCAAAAGATGATATCCAGTAAGTTCTTCAAAATAGCTATAGGATAACCACAAACATAAAATGGTCAGCAGCAAGGCCGCACCGTTGATTAATAGGGATTCCAGTACAAACTGCCCGACAAGTTGCCTATGAGATGAACCTAGTGCTTTTCTGATGACTACTTCGCCTAGCCTGTTCAGGGATTGGGCGATAGAAAGGTTGATAAAATTAATCCAGGATAGCATGAGGATGCCCAACCCTACTAAGGCTAACATGAACTCAAAAGTGGTTAGTGAAGGGATTAGTGGCATCAATGTTACCGAGACCACTCTTTCTTGATCTTTGAAGATGGGCAGGTTAGAAATATGGTCAGAGATTTTCTGAGCTAATGCATCAGCATCCGATGCTGATGTTTGAATAAATTGATGGTCAGTAGGCATCTCCCATAGATTGTTATAATCAACGGGCTTACAGACCAGCATGTCAAATTGAAGTACCGAGTTACTGGGAGTATCCTCCACAACACCTGTCACAGTCCAGAGCTCCTTTTTACCCCAAGGGACTCGGGTTGTAATCGTCTCCCCAATAGGGTTTTTGTTACCGAAATATCTTTTAGCAGTACTGCGGGCAATCACGGCTGAATAGGGAACAGCTAACGCTTTTTTCTGGCTACCTTGTAATAACCGAAGAGTGAACATGCGTAAAAAAGAAGAGTCCACAGTGAATACGTTATTTTCATTATAGCTGATTGTTTCACCCGCTTCGTTAGTAACCGTCACTAACCGCTCAACCCCTTTATTGAACCTAGTATAATTGACCACTTCAGGAATCGCTTGCTCGGCTTCTACTGCGATACCTTGGTACGTAGAACCTCCAGAATTTTCCAGGTTTCCGTTCTTAGTCTCTAGCTGACGGAGCTGGTAGATAGACTGTTTATTCTGATGAAAATTGTCAAAGGTTAATGAATAACCCACGTATTTAGCGATCACAATCGCTGACACCATTCCCACGACTAGACCTAAAATATTGATAATATTGGAAGCCTTCTTTTTCCTGAAAATTTTAGAAAAAATTCTTAGATAGTGATTCAGCATTACTTTAGGACTTGTGATTATTGAATGTTCCAAAATTTGCTACGTATACCCGAAGCTTATTAGGCTCTAACGTTACCGTTCAATAGTGTGGTATACGGTTATTCCGTGATATTCAAATGTTGGCTGGTTCAGTCAACAGAAACGGGTTGGCGGTCTAGAATAATATCTTGCGGTTGAAGTTCTGGCAACAACACCGGACTAGATACCGCTTGCATGAGTTGCTCCAACATATCGTTGGTGTAAGGACCCATGTAGGGGCCGAACCATGACATAATCCGTGACTCGTATTCATTAAGGTGGTAGTACTTCCCGGGAATAATGTAGCCGGTGTACGCTCCGTTGAAGCTGGTGACCAATGCTTTGTAGCCTTTTTTGTGCATGGCATTTTTAAGGACGATAGCTGTTTCACCACTAAAATCGCAGGGGGTGGTTGCCCAAATCAGATTCCCAATTCGGGCAGCCTGTAAATAAACCTTGCCAATAGGTGGAAACAGCCTTCGGCTGATGGCCGGAATGAGTCGGACGCCATCGGTTACCCGCACGTGAAACTCGGGTAAGTCTATTTCCAGACTGACTGAAGCTAGGGCTATACTATCACTGAGAAAGGCGCCCTTTTCGTACTTCAGTACGCTATCGGCCAGTGCTTCGCCAATAAATTTAGGCTTATCAAACTTCTCGCCGGAGGATACGGGTTTATGACTTCCTACACTACCTGCGAAGAAAATTGCCATATCGGCTCCTTCACTTTCCAGCTTTCGTTGCCAATAACCAGGGTAATCGCCACTAAACAGCATGTTGTCGCCACTTAGCGTAGTAGCGTGGGCATCAAAAGAACCGAGAATAGCCTTTCGTCCGGTGTGTTGCCGCGCTACCAGAAAAATAAATTCCGGATTCTTGGTGCCCTTTTCTCCCACTAAGCGATTCGCCACAAAATCAGCCGCATCAAAACTGCCCACCCCCAGTTGCCCGGCTTGTAGGTTGTCTATAGATTTTTCAATAGCCTGACTAAACCTAGCTACTAGCCACTGTACTACCTGAGTATTGAATTCTCCGGCAAAAGATTCCCCCACAATACCCTCCGACCAAGCCCCAACGCTAGAATGAGTATGCGTAGCTGAGAAAAAAAGCTGACTGCGCTTCAAACCCAGCCGTTGCTCCAAAATTTTGCTGACTCCGGCACTCACTTCTGGCGGAATAATCAGGAGATCGGAAGCTACTAACACCAGCAGTTGATCTTGAACCTGAAGTGCCACCGCTTTTACAAATACCGAGTCGTGAATACCTTCGGCGGGTTTTCCGCTACGGTCACCATAACCCGCCAGAGGTACTTCTTTAAAAGCCCCAGTAATAAGATTATCTTCCTCAGCACGTAGTAACGGAGTGATACTTTCTCGGGCAAAACCCACCTGAACCTCACCGGATGATGGAACCAGCTCCAAAGTCACACTGTCCAAGCGAGCTTGAGTTTTAAGATAGTAATCAGCTTCAAAGTAGGGCGAATAATCTACTCTGGTCAATGACAGAAATAGCGTAATGATGAGTAAAAACAAAATACCTGCTGCAATTTTGATTAGGTTGCGTACCATAGCTGGATTACCGTGATTATTGACAAAAGGCAGAAAGTTAATCCTTTCTGCCTTTAATTCTTCGGACGTTTAGTAAATCTAGTAAGCGTATAATAAATTGGGGGTAACTACAATGCGCTGAATAAATCCCCCTTTATCCCCCTTTTCCAAAGAGGGAATAGATACGTCCCCCTTGGCGAAGCCGACGCGGCGCGGGGGGTTTAGGGGGATTGGTTGTACGTTAATTTATGAGACTTTGCCCCCGGTATGTTATACACTCAAATCTAATAAGGTTCGCCTGTGCCCTGTAGTACCCAGGGTTTAGACCAGGCGCTGTTTTTCCCGTCCGGTGAGGTGAAGGCGGTTTCTTCTAGTCGACCTACGGCTTCCATAGCGTTGCTTTCGTTCACGGTGAGTTCGTCTTGCATGTAGTAAAACCGTAGCGGTAGGGCTGATCTACGAGCGGCTTCACCCGCTTCTAGGGCAGGAAATCCAGTTCGACGGTAATCAAACCAGGCTTCGGTAGCGGCCGTCCAACTGGCAATCCATTTCTGGGTAATTAGCTGTTCCAGCGTACCATCAAAAGCAGCAGCTCCAGCTAAGTAGGCTTCGTACTGATCGCCCACCCCCCAGGTTTCGAAGGATGCTTGCACTCCGGCGTTGTAATGGGTTTGGGCATCACCTACCGCCCAGCCATTCAACGCGGCTTCTGCTAAGATAAAGTGTACTTCAGCCGCGGATGCTAATCGAGCCAGTAGCATCGACCCGGTGGCATCTCGGTACATGTCGGATATAGCCGAAACATGCGGATTGGCGGAGCCCTGTCCGGCACCAGCGTTTAGATTGTATCCAGCGGGTATATTGACTACTGCGGGCGGAAGACCAACGTATTCTGGATCGGTATTGTAGGGAATGCCGGGGGGAATTTGATCGGGACTGATATAGCGTACGCCGTCAATAATGGTATTGGTTTCGGCAGGTAAAGTATCGGACACGACCAGCGGAACGTCAACCTTCTCGGCCCATACGGCAATTCTAGGATCGTTACGGGTTTGCAGTGCATCTATCAACGTCTCGCACATCTGTATTCTAGTATACTGGCTGCCTCCCAGATCAAACACACTATTAGAAGGCCAGGCATCATCCGAACTATTGCCTACGTAACTCATAGTAGCATCATTCTCAATATTGGTAATGATTGGATACTGATCGGGATTACCCGCTATTTTCTCTATCCCCGCTTGAGCCATAGCGGGTTCTTTTCCCGAAATTCTCATATAGTACCGTAGCTGTAATGAGTTAGCGAACATGCGCCATTGTAGGGGGTCTCCTCCGTAGATTACATCGGTATCGTAGATGTTTTCGTCTTGAGCACTACCTGCATCAATAGCCAGTACAGTGTTAGCCATTTCCAGGTCCGCCAGAATACCTTGGTAGATTACATCTTGCGTATCGAAGGCCGGAAGTAAGTTTTCGTTTCCCCCTTCGGATGCATTTAGGGCATTGGTGTAAGGAGCATCGCCCCACAAGTCAGTAATCATCCCGAAGTTATACGCTCGTATTACCAGAGCTACTCCCTGATGAAATGGTAAGTCCATCGCGACTGCTCGTTCGTACATGACGTTATTATCCCGAAGAATATTATAGTATCCTGTCCAGCTTTGGTTTGACCAATCGTAGTTGTTATGCCCTCCGGCCCAACCATTTTTTTGCGTATGCTGCATCACTCCGGCAATATTACCAAATCCTAAGCTCACGACATTCTTAGACGACTGGGTGAGTACCGTAGCTAACATCAAGTTAGGATGTACATTATCGGGGGAAACTCCGTTAGGATTTTCGTTTTTATCGATCAAATCATCCTGGCACCCTAGCAAAAAGGCAGTTGACAGTACCAGAATAGCTATAAGTTTGCTGATTGTTATTTTCATGATATTCATCTTCAACATGTTTTAAAAGGTCAATCCTAGTTTGAAACCAATAGGAACCACGAAGGGCGTTACATTGTAGCGTTCTATCCCTTGTTTGAGCTGTACCCCGCTGCCCTGTAAATTAGCTTCCGGTTGGAACGCCCGCTCCGGGTCTACCCCAATTTTTGCTTTTGTCCATAGGATAATATTTCTACTAAACACTCCCACGTTTACATCTTGTAGCCCAATAGAATTGACAAACGTTTTAGGTAGCTGATAGCTGAAGACTATTTCTCTGAGCTTAAGGTAATCGGCATCAAATAGTGCGGTTTTGGTAAAATCCCAAGCGTAGTTGGCCGCAAAGGGAATGTATTTGGTACCATCCCCGCCTAGGTTCTCCACATATTCGCCATCTTCGCCTACGTATACGCCCGGATTGAAAACTCCGTCGCCCAGCGTAACACCGTCTTCAAACGGAATAGGATGGCCGCCTAGTTCTTCGGTAGGCCCGCCTACAATATTGACTCCATCAGTAATATACTGATCTTGGTTAGCGACCAGCCAGTCGCGCAAAGCATCCCCTTCCAGATCGCCAGGATTAATTAGTTGATCTAACCAGCGTTGGGAGCGCATATCGGATTCCATGTAGCGGTAGGTTTGCGACACAAATTCACCACCCCTACGCCAGTCGAAAGTCATGTTCAGGTTGAATCCTTTGTAGGATATATTGGTTTGCGCCCCCAAAATGAAGTCAGGGTTAAAGTTGCCAATCTTGTTTTTGGTTTCGGCGGCGTTAATAGATTGCCAGCTTCCCTGATTGTCAAGAATTGGATACCCGAAATAGGGCGAGCTTTCATCCTCTACCACTACCATTGCGCGATCGTAAATATCCCCAATTTCATCGCCTACGTAGGTCCAGGCTCCGCCCTTGGCATCCGTCCACAGCGTAAATATGTCAACGCCATCGGAAAGCTCCTCAATAGTCGTTCTAATTCGGGTAAAGTTAGCACTGATGTCCCAAGTCCAGTCGCCGCTACGAACAGGCGTACCGCCCAGCATCAGCTCCCAGCCTCGGCTGGCTACCAAACCCGCATTGATGATTTTCGAGTTGGCTCCCGAGGAAGGCGGTAGTGTCAATCCTAGTATTTGATTTTCGTTTTCTACAGTATAGTAGGTTCCCTCAAAACGTAAGCAGTTATTGAATAGCCCTACATCCATTCCAACTTCAAAAGAAGTAGCAATCTCTGGTTTAAGATCCTGGTTCAGTAATTCTCCCGGGGTGGATAATCGGATCGCATCACCCCAGTTGCCTATATTGTTGAGCACCGGCAGCAGGCGGTAGGGATCAGTATCGTTACCTACCTGAGCCCAACCAGCTCTTAGCTTAAGTAGATCAACATTGGGTATGGTCATCATTTCGTTCAATAGCATGCTCAATGAGGCGGAAGGGTAGAAGTATGAGTTCTCACCTTCAGGTAATGTACTGGACCAATCGTTTCGGGCGGTTACGTCCAGGTAAATCATATCTCTGAAACCGAAAGTCGCTAGGCCGTATACGCTGTAAATGGATTTCTCGTAGATGGAGCTGCCGTAATCCAGATTTTCCGGGGCAATATTATCCAGTGTATACAAGCCGGGAATAATTAATCCTCCACCTCTTCTTCGAGTAGCATTTCTTACATTATTGCCACTTTGGTTGAGGATGTTACCCCCCGCTGATACCGAGATACTAAGTTCATCCAGTACCTTAGAATAGGTAGCGAGTATATCGCTGTTATTTTCCCGACGGGTCAGGTTGATGATACCGTAGGCTCCGTTGGGTTCCAACGTGTAGCTTGGAGCCATTCTGGTTTCCCGTTCTTCATTATACTGATCCATTGAAACTCGTCCCATAATGCTGAACGATGGTGTGATTTGCCAGTTGGCCCGCACGTTGCCGAAGAACCGGTCGCGGACAAAGCTATTTTCTATTTCATTGGCCAGAAAGTAAGGGTTATTGGCTTCACCCGGCAAGAATGATCGTTGCTGAACCCCTTCCCGACCTGGCTGCCAGTAGTCTTCCAAATCCCGAATGTCTACATCAGGGGTTACGGCGTAGGCCCACTGCAATGGATTAGAACCCCGATTACCGGCAGGGCGATTATTAGAATTGCTACGGTTAAAGTTCAAACTACTACTGATCTCTACGTTTTCGTGAACTTTCACCGAAGAATTGAGGCCGATAGAGTTTCGGAATAGATCGGTATTGGGAATAATGCCTCGGCTGCTCATGTTGGAATAGGCTAGCCGATAGTTCATCCACTCGTTACTGTTAGAAATAGCAATGTCATTGTTAGAAGAAATACCCGTTTGTAAGAAGTTCCTAACGTTATCAGGGTGCGACTCTAACGGCAATGCCTGAGGAATACCGTTTTCATCGAGCGGGCTATTCCACTGAATGGCATCGTAGCCTCGGTCTAGTTCGGGACCATTCCCCGCCGGAATTACGAGCGACCCTAGTACGGGAAAGGCATCGGTCAAGTCCTGGTTGTAGATGATGAGTGGCAAGTTGAACAAGGAAAATGGGTTGTTGTCTGGTGTATAGCTTCGTCCTCCCATCGCAAAGTTTTGCTTCATATCCAGGAATTGGGTAGGACGATCAAAAACGGTATTAGAAGATACTGACACAGTCATTCTATCCACCCCGCTACCAGATTTGGTGGTAATTAGCACTACCCCGTTTCCCGCTCGAGAACCGTAAAGCGCAGCAGCACTGGGACCTTTCAAAATTGATATACTCTCAATATTCGCCGGATTCATATCGGAAATAGCGTTACCGTAGTCCACCCGATTATCTCGTCCAATTTCGCTGATGTTGTTTAGGGTATTGGCTACCGGTACTCCATCAATCACAAACAGCGGTTGGTTATCGCCATTGAGAGAGGTAGCCCCACGGATAACCATACTCACTGAAGAACCCGCCGCGCCGGTTGAATTGATGGTAACGCCAGGTACTTTACCCGCCAGCCCATTTAGTACATTCTCCTGAGCCACCCGACTCAGTTCCTGTCCTTCTACCTCCGCTACTGAATAGCCCAGCGACCGTTCCTCTCGCTTAATTCCGAGTGCAGTTACGATCACCTCTTCTAGGGATTCACTGCTTAATGCTAGAGAAATATCCACTACGCTCCGACCACTGACCGGAACCTCCTGGGTTTGGTAACCAACAAATGAAATCACCAGTACCGGATTATCGCTGGCAGTTTGAATAGTATAGCGACCGTCAATGTCGGTAATCGTACCGTTTCGGGTATTTTTCTCAATGACGTTCACCCCGGGAAGCCCCTGGCCATCTTCAGAAGAGGTTACCTGACCAGTGATGGTTACTAAGGGCACTCTGTCGCTGATTTCTGAGTCAGTTACGTTCGGCTCACTAGCCCAGGCATTACCCCCCGAAAGCAGGATAATCCAGAGAAGGATAGCTGGTCTGCACAGCTTTTTACTGTAAAGTTGTTGAATCATAGTTTTGAAGATTAAGTAGAAACATGTTGTATTATAGGTCTTGAATTGTTAAGTAACTGTTAGCGTAAGTTTTTCTTGTAAGCGCAAATAGTCGTCGTATAAACGATCAACTTCATTTCTGATGTTAGCCGAGAATATGCCCGTTTCCCGACGGGTAAAGGTTGAGATATCGATGCCAAGTTTTTGAAGAAAATACTTCGCTGTTAAAGGGTAAATCGTATGCATAATCTCCATGTTCTCGGTTAGGAAACTCTGAAGCGTATGCACTTCTTTTTCTAGTTGAGTATTGTTATAGTTCTCACAAAGCCAGACAATGAGTTCTGGAAAAAAATTACCTTGAATACAGGACAGCCCAGCCGATCCAGCTTTCAGTGATTCCACCGCGTGAACCAGATAAGCATCGTACAGCCCAAAGTCGTATCCTAAACCCGTAGCTATCTTAGCTCTCACTTGATCGATATTCAGACAGGTATCTTTATGATAAGTAATGCGTCCGGTAGAAATAAACAGGTTTAGCTGTTCGGGTGAGAGCACTCTTTTGTAGGGTACGGGGCACTCGTAAAAGCCTAATGGAATCTTATTGGTATGATGAAGTAGATTAAAAACGCGCTCGTTAAATACTTCATCGGACTCATTTTCATTGGTCAGCAGTCCGGTAATTATGATGACCGCCTGTATTCCGGTCTGGTAGATTTGGTCTACAAAATCTGACTGCTTTTCAATAGTACTACCAAAAGTGCCCGTTGCTACTACCGGAACTCTATCGTTCGCTACTTTTACAACATGTTGGGTGACTCGGATTCTTTCTTGAGGCGTAAGCTCAAACATCTCGCTAGACAAACAATTAGCGAATAAGCCGGTAGCCCCGGCCTGTACATAAAATTCAGTTAAGCGAGTTAGTCCGTCGTAGTCTACTTCTCCATTTTCTTGAAAAGGGGTCAGCATAACCGGAATAAAACCTTTCCTAAAGTAGTTCATTGGAGGGTAGTGTAGGTTAAATCGTTACCTAAATGTACAATGGTATTACCGCCAATTTATGTAGCTTTTTGACTAATCTTTATATCATTTTAGCATGTAGTTGGCGGAGGGGTATCAACAATTAGCAATTAATAATGTGCAGTGAACAATGGAAAGGTGAAAGGTGAAAGGTGTTGATAACTTCAGCAATGAAACCATTGAACACAAATTACACCAGATTTCTGCTCAGATATTTCTTTTTGTACTCCATAGGGGTAATATTCATTACCTTTTTAAAGTGTCGGTAAAAATTAGACACGTTGTTAAAGCCACACTCAAAACAGATAACTTCAGTAGCCAATTTGTCTTCAACCAATGCCCGACAAGCGTGACTAATTCTTATTTCAGTCAAAAAATCAAAATACGTTTTTTGGGTTGTTAGCTTAAAGTATCGGCAAAATGAAGTAATACTCAAATTTGCTACCGCTGCTATTTCTTCTAAACTAATGTCTTTTTTGTAGTTGGCTAATGTATAGGAGTAAATTTTATCGAGCCGAGCCATTTCCGACTTATCCTTCTGGAATGAAGCATGGGATGAAGCAATAGTTTCAAATTCGTCGGTTTCAGCTAATAGTTTGAGTATTGAGAGTAATACAATAAGTCGATCCAGATTCGTGGCTTCAGTAGCCGCGTACATCAGCTCGGCAATTTTCACCCTGGTTTCTCCTTCAATTATTAATCCTCTTTTGGCCTTTTCTAAAAGCTCCGGAATTAAGTAAGCTTCGGGTAACTGAAGAAAATCACGCCCTAAACAATCAGGTAGAAAGTGTACGACCATTGCTTCTACTTTCAAGTTTTTGTTACCCTGAAAATATTCTTCTTTACACCGCCAGGTGTGGGGCAGATTCTCTCCTATCAGCAGCATCTCGCCGGCCGAGAAATTCCGAATAGTGTCTCCGATGAAACGCACCCCTTCACCCTTAATCGTATAGTGCAGTTCAATTTCCGGATGATAATGCCAAATTGTACCGAAGGTTGGTAGAATATCGTGCCTGATACTGTAAGAACTTCTAGGCTGAATGGGTACTTTATGAAAGTGAGGCTTCATAGGCAATAATTATCAATCAACTACTTATTACTTTGTAAGCCTCTGGTTTTGATACTTTCCAAAGAAGGGGCTTACCTCAAACTTGTTAATAGTAGATTGACCTTCTCACGGTATGCGGACTACATACTGCGAATGCCAGCGTGTTTAACTAATATAAAATCTTTTGGAGACATTTTATAACAACCCAGCCAGAAATTGCTGAATTTTAATAAACCGACTGCAGTATTTGTGGTACAATGGGCAAAAACATCAGGATACTCAACAGGCTTTTCTGGTTAAAAAAGTAAATTTTTAGTTTATGTTTCCTGAAAAAGATAGATACAAAACCACCTATATTCTCTAAAACTAGTATTTCCATATTTTGACCTGCTTGCTCCGGCTAACTATTATTTGCGTCTTTAGCGTATCACGTATGATTCCACCGAGGAAAATTACCTACATTGGCTACATTGATCGGGTTGTAAAGCCAATTACTAAAGAATGAAACAGGACATCTACCTATATCTGGAAAATCTACTATCTGAAGTGGTTGAATTCGTGCCTAGATTACTGATTGCCTTGCTTGTCATTCTAATCGGTTATCTCTTGGGACGAGTTATTGAAAGAATAACAAAGCGATTGATTCTTTATCTCAATCGTAGCGTAAATCGTAGTCTTAAAGGAGCAACGTTGAGTGTTGATCTCAGTAGCTCCGCAGCGTTTATCGCCAGTATTTTCTTCTGGGTTACCATCGTTGTATCTCTTCTAATCTGCTTACGCATCTTAGGGTTAGATTTTTCGGGTATTTGGCTCGATAGAGTTATTGGCTATATACCAAACCTTATTGCCGCCGTCATCATCATCTCAGTAGGATTTGCTACTAGTCACTTACTGGGAAAACTAATTAGAAAAGCCGCCACAAGAACTGAAAATACCAACGGAAAATATCTGAGTATAGTAGCTAGATTTTTCATCCTATTTGTGGCTCTGGTGGTAGCGACAGATCAGATTGGGGTTGATATTGTTTTCCTCAAGGATTTATTCGTCGTTATAATTGCTTTCTTGTTGTTTGGTGCTGCATTTTCTTTTGGACTAGGAGCTAAAGTGTCGATAAGTAATATTTTGGGGTCTTATTACTTCAGAAAGACGCATCAACTCGGTACCAGAATTAGGTTAGGCGATATTGAGGGCACTATTGTCAAAATAACTGACTATGCTGTTTCCCTTGAGACCAATGTCGGCTTAGTAATAATTCCCGCTAAGAGCTTTAATGAAAATCACGTCACCATAATTCGCGAGGATGAAAACACATAACGACCAACGGCTCATCGATCAGTTCCTCATTAAGCATCAAAATATAGCAGTAGCTGCGGTTGATGAGTTGGCAATTGATGAGATAGCACTCTTAATAGAAAATATGCCTTCCGATGAGTCTAAAATTATTCTATCAAACCTTACCCCGCATAAAGCTGGAAAAGTACTGGAAAGAGTATCTTTTGAGCAGGTATTAATCGTTGTTGAACAGCTTCCAACCAATATCTCCGAGTCTATCCTGCGAAGTGCTAGTCAATCATTTCGTAAACAAATACTGACTAAGCTTCCGCCCGATGTAAGTAAGTATCTCAGACGATCTCTTGTTTATCGTAAAAATCAAGTTGGAGCGCATTTAGAGGCTAAGTTTCTTACTTTATCTGAAAATAGCAGCGTAGAAAAAGTTTTGGCCGATATTAAAACTACCAAAGCGGCGGTTCAGCCTCTTATGTTCGTTCTTGGTAAGAACAAAGCATTGGTAGGATACATAGAAGCCAATGATCTATTGACAAATAGCTCTCAGAAGAGTATTCGTTCCCTGATAAATCCGATATCACAAACGGTTTTAGCGGATATGTCGGTGAAAGATGTGCTGGACAATTGGAATAATTCCTTCGTTTACCTACCCGTAATAAAAGGAGACGGACAGTTTATCGGGGTTGTTTCGCGCAATACCTTATCAAAACTCGATTTAACTAAAGTAGGCACTGATAGATTGACTGTGAAGGCTGGCAGTGCGTTGGGCGACCTTTATTTGATTGGATTAACCAGTCTACTAGGTAACTCTGATCAAAATACAAACTCTTAAAACAGATACAACAATGGAAATAGCTGAGATTAAAAGCAATTTAGCCAAAAAATACATTCAACTGTTTCCCGAAGAAGCAACAAGCATTTTTAACACACTGGCTACTGAGGAAATACTAGAATATTTAAATACCCAGCCGGTTGATATCGCTGAAGAAATACTACTCAATCTTGCCCCCGATGTATTATCTGGTGTGTTAGAGTCGTTAAGCAACACTGGATTTCTTGCTGTTTTTAAGGTTATGGATGTCTATACGGCAGCGAAGCTATTGTCTCGGACAACACCAGCAATCATTGAGCACAAACTTAAACTTCTTCCTGAAGACAAGGCCAAGAGCATACGCGAAACGTTAACTTATCCTCCTGATGCAGCCGGTTATCTTATGGATACTCGTATTATCACATTTAGCCCTACTTCTACCGTTGACCAAGTACTAGAAAAGCTGCGGAAAATAGGTGACCGGAAAGTGCTAAGCGTGTACGTAACTGATAGTGTGGACAAGCTGCTAGGAAGGGTATTTATTCAAAATATAGCCATCTCCTCACCTCATACCATTCTAGAAGAAATACTAGAGCCTTGTGAAAGCATTCAGGTAATGTCTCCCGCTGAGGAAGCAGTAGAGCTTTTTGAAAAAGGAAAAATTATCAACTTAGCAGTAGTCGATCTGGACAATAATTTGTTAGGGGTTATTCGGAGTGAGACGCTGATCGCTGCTACTCAACAAGACGCTTCTGAAGATGTATTAGCCATGTTTGGAGCGGGTAGAGAAGAGCGGGCATTGTCAAGTGCTTGGTTTGCGGTTAAGAAACGATTGCCCTGGCTACAGATCAATCTGGCTACAGCATTTCTGGCAGCCTCAATCGTCGGCGTATTTGAAGACACTATTGCTCAAGTCACCGTGCTGGCAGTATTTTTACCGGTAGTGGCTGGTCAGTCGGGGAATACTGGTTCTCAAGCTTTGGCGGTAACCATGCGGGGGCTGGCATTGCGAGAGATTCAAGCCGACCAGTGGTGGCGAGTGGCTAAAAAGGAGGTGGCAGTTGGTTTCATCAATGGTATTGCGGTGGCCTTCACGACTTCACTTATTGCATATTTCTGGGCATCATCTTTTGGTATTGCGCTGGTAATCGGTACATCGATGGTGTTATCGATGGTGATCGCGGGCTTTTCAGGAGCGGTAGTACCTATCATTTTAAAAGCATTTGGCCAAGACCCAGCTCAGTCTTCATCCATCGTTCTTACTACCGTAACTGATATTATGGGGTTCCTAAGCTTTCTGGGTTTAGCCACCGTGCTGGGGTCTGCTTTAGGAATTTTTTAAGGAATGTAGAATATAATTTTTGTCTTGCTGCTTACTAAGTGAATGCCCGTTTTACTCCTAATCCTGACTGATCCGTCAGACTCATCATGCCGTTGTGTAACTCAAAGCCCACTGTAACTACATCGCGAGCTAAGTCAAAGCTACCGTCAAGGTCGAGGTACTTAGTATTACTGGAAGCTAAAGCAATATGCAAAGCAGCCGCAATGCTAATACGGCTTTCGTCGTTACAACCCCACATCAAATCTACCCCAGCGTTTTTGGCAATGTTGGCAATCTCACGAGCGTGACCGATACCTCCGCACTTCATTAGTTTAATATTGAAAATACCTGCCGCTCGAGGGGCATTCGTCAGTTGATAAGCATCCGCTGGAGTTACTAGGGTTTCGTCTAAAGCAATAAGTTTTTTAACCTCAGCCGGGAGCTTACGATAGTCGTTAATTGCATCGGCGGGTAAGGGTTGCTCAATCAGTTCAGGGTTGGGACCGAAGGTAGCGTAGTAAAAATCTTCCAGTTGTAGCATAGTATAACCTTGGTTAGCATCTACCCGAATGATTACCTCCTTCCCTACTCGTTCTCGTAGCTTCTTCAATCGCTCCACATCTTCTTCCTTCGATTGCCCTAGTTTTACTTTTAAGATTTTAAAGCCTCGCCCAAGGTACTCATCGGCTTCTTCCAGTGTTTCTTCGGTACTTTTTATTCCGATGGTGATGGACGTAGGCAGAGATCGGTGCTTCTGCCCCAAAAACTTTACTAGTGGAACCCCTAATTGCTGAGCGAACAAATCGTGCAACGCAATGTCTAATGCCGCACAGGCTCCCGCTTGTCCGGCAAATTGCTGTTGTACTTCGTAAACCAACTGCTGCATTTCCCGCACATCTTTCCCTATTAGCCACTCGGTGTTTTCTTCACTCAGTGCGGCTACCGTACCGCCTACATCTACTCCTACCACGTATTTACTCGGGTTAGCCGACCCAAAGCCAGTGTTTCCGGTATCGGTTTCAATTTCTACTACGCAGTTGCTCACTGTCGTCACTGTCTTATAAGCGATAGTGTAAGGCCGGGTGAGGTCTAAATCTTCTTTACGAACGTGAATGGCAGTTATTTTCATAGCAAAGGGCGTATGGTGTTAATCAACTCAGTAAAATCATCGTACAAGGGTAGCATCGTTGTAATACCTAGCTCTTGCTGGTAGCGTTGTTGGTACTCCCGAGCTTCTTCCAGCGTAAGACCTTCAGTATTCAGCGCTAGGCCAATCACTTCGGAACCGTACAAACGAATTAGTTCTATTTCGCTTTCTAATGAAGGAATCTCGACGTTCAGATGCTCGTAGCCGCTAAAGTACTTACGAACGGGGGAGTGCTGTAGTACTACGTGTTTGGCTTCCACTGAGACCAGAAATTCCGAACCACCCGGCCCGCCTGGATTACGTAGTGAACTTTGCCCTTCCAGTAACATGATCTGGGGATTAGCCTCACGGTGGCACTGCACCATGGCAGCTTCAATCTCGCCTGAGATAAAATCATTCAGTGTAGAATCAAAGATAAATCCGAAACGATTGTCCTGCATCCAACCCGTCTGCCCGGTGTAAATCATCTCGGCGTTAAGGTCGGCTTGGCGTAAGGCTTGCAGCAACAGACGAGTCGTTGTACGCTTTCCAAGGTTACAATCGGTGCCCAGCATTGCAATTTTAAGAGCCGGAATATCGTAAATACTACCCTCCCAAAAGTGCAACTGACCCTTAGGTTTTGGCTTACGAATATCGGTGATAGTCACCCCATTTTCTTCCGCTAGTTGGGTCACCTCCGGTATGTCGCTCAAGTACTCGTGCAGCCCATTAATAATATGCATTTTACTGTTTAGTACTTCCTTCACTGTGTTGAGCATTCCGGGAGGAACTTTGCCTCCGTGTCCGGCTACGCCCACCAAGCAGTAGTTTATTGGCTCCGATAGGTTGCTCAAGCAATCATCTAATGAAGCGTAGATAGGAATTGGGTGGGGGGCTTGTGAGACAATCTCTCGCACATCGCGCCCAGCCGAAACGTGGTCAACGATGCCCAGCACTTGGTACTGAGAGGTATCCCTTACTAGACCGTGAGCGGTTTTAGCTTGATTAGTATCTAGCAACCCGTGGGTGATGATGATAGCATTCTTATTCATAAGGTAGGCAGTAGTGAGCGGCATAATTACTAAAAAATGGTATAAATGAGAAAGGGCTAATTATAAGAATAAGTCAATCTTCACATATTTTTTCAAACCAAAGTTTCGGGATTTACTAAATGAGTTATTATCTTAAGCTTCCGAATAAACTAACCTATAGCCAAATGAGTAAAAAAGTAATTCTCGTTCTTGTTGCCTTTGCTGTCTGGTCAGTAGTCAGCTGGCGATGGTATACTTGCGGGGTGAAGGGCTTCTGCGGGGGCGATGCCGTTGCGGCACCCACTAATAATGATATGATTCAGCCCGAAACCGCAACACAATTCCCCCTATTATTTTCTTGGTCAAGCAGCGACCCAATTACCAGCACCCGCTTTAGTACGCTTCGCGATTCGCTGAGTAATGAGGTGGGTGCCAACGAAGCCCTGACCATTGTCGGATACTACACAGAAGCAGAGGAAAATGTCAGCAATTTTGCTAATCTCGGATTCGCTCGTGCTCAGCAGGTAAAACAATTACTGTCTACCCAAATGGATACTAGCCAGATTACGACCGCCGCTGAATTACTAGCCTCTAGTGAAACTATGCAGAACTCACCGTTTGAGGGAGTTGGTTTTTCTGTCGTACCGGTTATTCCTGAAAATGCAGAAGTAGTAGAATTGGATGATCGAACGATCATCTATTTTCCTTTTGGTTCATCTAACCCGGAACAGTCCGAAGCAATTAACCAGTACCTAACTCAGTTGGCCGAGCGCCTAAATGATTCTGATCAAACAGTAGTTATTACCGGGCATACCGATGATGTAGGCGAAGAGCAACCTAATCAGCAATTGGGGCTTGAGCGCGCAAATATTGTCAAGAATATTCTGACAAAACGAGGCATCTCAGTTGAACGCATTTCGGCCAACTCGGCAGGAGAAGATCAACCGATTGCTACTAACGATACTGAAGTGGGTCGGAAGAAAAACCGTCGTATTGAGCTAATGGTCAATAATTAGTCACTTCATATAACCTTTCCGTTGGTTTGTTAGCGGATTACTATAAACTACCATAATTACTAAACCCTACTATCATGTTTCAAGACAGTGTTCTCGAGAGCTACGACGGCAGCGATGCCACTTGGGAAATTATCATTATGCTGCTGGTCGCGTTTGTTCTTGGCTATATTTTACGCCAAATCCTCAGCAGTTCAAAAGTTAGCCAATTACAAGAACTAGAGTCTGATAACCGCCATTTGGCTGGCAGAGTAAAAGAACTAGAGCGATCAGTATCTAACGAAAAACGTGATGTCATTCGCCTGACTGAAAAATTAGAAAATTGCCGCCAGGAAAGTACGTCTATCGAACAGACGAGCGCACTGGAAAACTCCTTAGCTGATCTGCGGCAACAGAATAGCCAGCTACAATCAGAATTGAGTCTATGCCTAGCCAGTAAAAAAGAACCGGAACCGGCTGACTC
>CAKZPJ010000325.1 GCA_937138955.1 uncultured Flammeovirgaceae bacterium
AATCCGGAGGAGATTTTAGGGCGGTGGTAAACTTTGCAAATCCTTCTTCGTCAGTACACAGCACCGCATACACTTTATCGCCCGCTTTCCAGTCAGACAAATTAGTTACTGGTACCCGAATTTGCTGAAAGTTCAGAGTAATATAGCGACCTCGGAAGGGATCGTAGGGATCAACCGGAGCGGTTTTAAATCTATACTCTTGGCCCGTAGCGATGATTTCTTCCCGATCTAAAATCATTTTGGCCGGAACGTAGAGTTGCACCAGGGCGAGGAGAATGAAGAGAAGTAGTATGATCTTCTTATTCAACATGCGCTCGGCGTTTTTTTAGCATTTGGTAATTGGCTAAGAAAAAGCCAATACCCACTAATACAAACAAGGTTCCGCGGAGAATGAAGCTTAGTCGCTCATCAAAGAAACGGCAAAGTGCCAGGGCGGTAATAATCAGTAACCCATAGTTTAAGATGCCCAAATGATCTTGTTGGGCACCATTGCGGGTAATTGCCAGCCCAATTACTAAGATTAATACATTTATCAGCAGTATCGCTACCGATGAATACGATCCAATAATGTAGATAAGAATAAATACCGCAAACACCGGGGCAAGGGGTTGTAACTTACTGATAGAATGACTTCTAATATGCCAGAGCAACAACCCTCCGGCTACGATTGATAACACTACCGCTGCCCAAAACTCAGGTGCTACTAGCAATTCTGTAAAAGGTAGGCTCTGCTCCCGTATTTCTTTCCAAGTACCGTCGTAACTCATTATTAGCAGCAGTACGATAGTACCCAGCGACCCGTAATAGGTATAGGGAGATTTTTGACCTTTCTGGTTAGTTGACCAATCATCCCCTACTAAGTAGTATATTCCAAACAGACTCATATAGGCAATAATCAGCAAGACTCCGTAACCGTTCGCTATTGTTCCTAAGCAAATAATCACTGAAAGGGGTAATAGTAGATCGTGGAAATAGGTGTAGTTACTAGTCGGGCTTGTCCGGTGCAGGCGATAATAGTACGGAACAATCAGTAGTAACAGCAGCCAGTACAGGTAAGCCGGTGGTGTAATATGTGACCAGTAGCTCATTTGCACCGCATAGTAGGTACTACCAATAATATAAAGCAGTGAGGTAACCGACGAGCGCAGCAGATACACCAGCGGGAGAGATAACAACATCCAGGTGAAGAGAAAGCTACTCAGGTTACCCGGAATATTATAAATCTGACTGACTAAGGAGATGCTACTCCCAATCGCGAAGAACAAAAACACCGCGCTTCCCTCTCGCCAAGCAGTATTCTCATTACGTTTTAGCAGCGTAAATACACTAATAGCCTGACCAATTACTAAAGGCAGAAAGGCAAAAATTGTCTTGACCGGACGAGATAGTTCATCCCAATTGTGAGCAATAATCAGGATAATGCCTAACCCAACTAGAGTTGCTCCCAATATTCCAAAAACAACGAAAAGACGGTTACCGGATGTATCAGACTTTTGCTGATAATACTGCTGTATTCGTTCTTCGGTATCGGCCGAAATTACTTCAGCTTCGCGTAACTCTTGTAAATCTTTTCGCAGACTCATAATAATGAAGTTAATAGATTGTGGGGGAAAGTACTACCGTAATCTGCTTTAGAAATGATTGAGAAAACAAAGTTAGATTGGTAGGCTGAAATTCAAACCCTCTTAACCTTGGCTCATATCAACTCAAATTACCTATAAATATTTCGCAGCATTTTGCGTTATTAGCGCGAACAAAGGAATAAAAGGAAACATACAAACTCTCTTTAGCCTATTATGCACTAAGACATAAATACGTTATACATTCCCCCCCGCGCCGCGTAGGCTTTCTTGAAGGGGGATACAGTGGGATTTCTAACCATTTAGTAAGCAGTCAGTATTGATTCAATAAAAATTAAATGAACTTCTTACCTATTAAGTCTAAGTACTACTCAAAGAAAAAGAAGCGACTCATCTTCTACCCCCTTCTTCTCTTCGCACTAACCATTATTGGGTTTTCTAACCCAGCCACCGCTCAGGTGCAAGTACAACGCCCACCCGAAAAAACCCGGATGCTATTTCTGCTGGATGCTTCAGGGAGTATGTTTGCCGAGTGGGGTAATAGCTTGCGGATGGATGTTGCCAAGAATATGCTGGTTGATCTGGTAGACTCGCTGCGGGTGGATGATAATCTGGAATTAGCCCTCCGGGTGTACGGCCATCAGTTTCACCGCCGGTACCAAAACTGTGAGGATACTAAATTGGAAGTAGGTTTCGCTCAGGGCAATCATAACCAGATTATTGGAAAGCTCCGCCAAATTCAGCCCGCGGGGGTTACTCCCATTGCCTATTCACTAGAGCAAGCCGCTCGCGACTTCCCCATTGACCCCGACTACCGTAACGTAGTAATCATTCTGACTGATGGCATTGAATCTTGTGGGGGCGACCCCTGTGCGGTTTCAAAGGCATTGCAGGAGCGGCGGATATTTCTAAAACCTTTCGTGATTGGATTAGGTATCAAAGAAAACTTTGAAAAGGAATTTGCTTGCGTGGGTCAGTACTTCGATGCCAAAAATCAGCAGGAATTCCGCCAGGTATTGAACAAAATTCTGAAACAATCACTGGAAACCACCACCGTAAGTGTGGAACTGCTCGATCAGGACAAACAACCTACCGAAACCAATGTAAATGTCACTTTTACGAACGGAGTAACTCAAGCCGCCCTCTACGATTTCGTCCACTTCCGTGATGCCCAGGGACAACCCGATTCAGTGATTGTGGATGCCGTACTTTCCTA
Organism: uncultured Flammeovirgaceae bacterium; assembly: GCA_937138955.1. Lineage (GTDB taxonomy): Bacteria > Bacteroidota > Bacteroidia > Cytophagales > Cyclobacteriaceae > Tunicatimonas. The sequence continues at coordinate 2,797 of CAKZPJ010000325.1, forward strand.
CGATGTGGTGGTCAACACCATTCCTCCGGTCAGGCGACGAAATGTGACTTTTAAAGGAGGGCAACACAATGTGGTTGCTATTCAAGCTCCCCAGGGAACACTCGCTCTAAAGCAGCCGAGCCATTCAGAGTATGCCAACGGGGTAAATGTGCTAGTACGCCCCGCCGGAAAGGGTAATCTTATTAATATTCAGCCCTTTGCCCAGCCGGAAAAATATCTGGTAGGTAATTACGATCTGGAAGTGCTGACGTTGCCCAAGACCTACTTTCGCAACGTGCAAATTAAGCAGAGTGAAACTACCGAGCTTTCCTTGCCTGGCCCCGGTTTGCTTAACGTAAACTTTGTTAAGGGCGGAATTGGCAGCTTGTACCAACGCAACCAGCAAGGGCAACAACGCTGGATTATGGATTTTGATACCAGTCAAACCCGCATCACCACCGCCATTCAACCCGGTAAGTATAAGTTAGTGTTCCGCGCTCAAGATGCCTTCGGTAGTAAGTATACCGAAGCGAAGGAGTTTGAGATTACTACTGGTAGCACTGCCAATATTAAGTTTTTTTGATTTTTGTAATTTAATCTAAGCACTCCTTATTACAGTAAAAGTTAATAAGAATAAGGGGCCTACCTACCAGTAGCCAGTTTTCCTAATTAACTCCCGCACGAAGATTTTAATACACTCAGTTACTATTCAATACAGCGTACTTCAGCTTCCTTCGCTACTTCTTCGGAAGAAATAGAAAATAGGGCTTCAATTAGAGGCTTCTACGAACAAAAGATTGTAAACGCGCTTCATTTGCTACTGCTAAAAAAGTTTTGGTACTAAGATGGCTTCATATCAGACTTATTTTCCGAAAAACATTCGAAAGCTGCCCCGTTTGCCCTAGATAATTTGGTTGGAGTAATAACCAATCCTTATCTAGAACTTCTATTATTGTAACAGTGGCAAACCAATAACCATTGGATTTAAATCTTTACTAGTAGTCCTAATATTACCTTGATCTGTGATTGGTTTTATTAGATAAATACTATTATTGACTTATTAGTCTAATGTATGTTATACTGAGCTTTCGTCTTAACATTTTGGCTTTATTACGGAATAAGCACTATCTTTTCTATCATCGATTTTAGATGTATCGGTAAAAATGAATT
>CAKZPJ010000326.1 GCA_937138955.1 uncultured Flammeovirgaceae bacterium
CTTTTATCAACGGAAAGGAAACCTGCAATTGGAAATTCTATACTCCAAGAGGAAAGCTTGAGTATGCCGGTCAGTTTGAGAAGGGTGAGCGGGTAGGCGACTGGTACCGCTACAATGCCCGAGGTAAGAAGAAAAAGATGAAGGACAGGAAATGAGGAATATGAAAGCCGCGCAGGAAGATGGTGAATGGTAAAAAATGCCAGGGTTTTAGTTAGAGGTTGAAGAAAAAGGATGCCCACTGAAATTGACGCTCTGATAATTTCTCCGTAATATGGTTAATCTACTTCCTACAACCACCTATGAATAATTTCTTCTGCTATCTTCTTCTTATTTCAAGTGCTATTTTCTTCTTCTCTTGTGGAGGCTCTCAATCATCCGAGCCAGAAAACGATGCTGCTTTTAAACAGGCTACTGTTAACGGCAAGTTAGTCAATGAAGGCTTGGAAAGGTGTCATCGGTTTGTGGAAGGATGGCTTCAGAGAGCCGACCCAGAAACCGGCTTAATTCCCCGAAACTTAGAACAGAGTGCCGACATCTGGAACGCCAAAGATGCCGCGGCAGACAATTACCCATTCATGGTGCTAACCTCTGCTCTCACCGACCAAGCTATGTTTGAGGGTAGAATGAGAGATATGCTGCGCACCGAAACGGAACTGACCTCTCGCTGGGATGCGCTGCCCGATACCTACTCTTTTGTAAAAAGTGATTTTGCCGAAGAACAACTTGACACTGCTGATATTATGTTTGGGGCTTCGGAATATATCAAAGATGGTTTACTACCACTTACCGAATGGCTGGGCACTAGCCCTTGGTCGGAACGGATGATCAGTATACTGGACGATATGTGGAAGCATGCTCCGGTTGAAACGCCCTACGGAAGTATGGTTTCTACCAATGTGGAGGTAAACGGCGAAATGCTACAGACTCTGGCCCGTGTTTATTGGATGACTGGCGACCAGAAGTATTTGGATTGGGCCATACGGTTGGGTGATTATTACCTGCTGGGCGAGCATCATCCTACCCATAATTTTGAATCGCTGCGGCTGCGCGATCATGGTTGTGAGATTGTATCAGGATTATGCGAACTCTACGCCACCGTACACTTTGCCATGCCGGAAAAGAAGCAGACTTATCAGGAGCCACTGCACTTTATGCTGGATCGGATTCTAAAAGTAGGCCGTAATGAGCACGGCTTATTTTACAACGTAGTGAATCCGAAAACCGGTAAAGTCGTGCACGAAGGCGTAGCGGATAATTTTGGCTATACGCTGAACGGATTTTACACGGTTTACCAAATTGATTCGGTGGAAGCGTATCGGCAGGCTACACTCAAAGCCTTGAACTCACTGAACCAGCACTACCGCAATTTTGATTGGGAACGCGGTTCTTCGGACGGCTACGCTGATGCTATTGAAGGTGCCCTTAATCTTTACAATCGTGAGCCAGTTGCTTCGGTAGCACAATGGCTGGATAGCGAAACGCAAGTCATGTGGGCTATGCAACAAGAGAGTGGCATTATTGAGGGCTGGCATGGCGACGGAAACTTCGCCCGCACCACTATTATGTATTGCCTCTGGAAATCGCAGGGGGTAACGACTGCTCCCTGGCGAAGCGATATTATAATTGGTGCGGTGCGCGAAGATGATAATTTGCTTTTAAGCCTAACCACTGACCAGCAGTGGGAGGGAAAACTAGTGTTCGATACGCCCCGCCATCAAACCGTCATGAACTTGCCTACTGACTGGCCCCGTATCAATCAATTCCCCGAATGGTTCACCGCGGAAGCGGATCAACGTTATGAGATCGCAGATATCAACCAAGGTACCAAGGAAGTTTATACTGGCGAACAATTACAAAAGGGCATTCCGTTTAACGCCGAGCCGGGTGAGCATCGCCTTCGAGTGAGAGAAGTGAAATAAAGTTCTTCGGCTATGTCTCTTCTAGCTGGGTGAAGTATAATATCTGGATTTTTTGACGCCTCTATCGCTGCCAAATCGCTTTTTTGTGTTTTATTTTGCCTTCTTTATCGCTGTCGCATACAAATAGTAGATCACCTTGGCAGTTGAGAACAGCATTTCCATGGCAAGTACAACATAAGGCGCCCGATACGTAGGAAATGAAGACTGTCTCTCCCCTGTACGTACCTTGGTCTACTCGAGACGTCTGACAAACACCTTGTCTGCCCTCGGCTTGCTCAATCATCTCTTTGAGCCAGGGTAGATCAGTAGCATCATCTACGTTGCAGGCAAAAGAAGTACGTTCTTCCAAATCTTCCAACTCGTAGGCTTGACAGCCAAACATTAGCAGGCAACATAAAAGTATTGTTGATTTCATGGTAATAGGGTTTCTACTATTGACCATGATTAGTTCTAAAGGGTTGGAGAGACAAGAGATTTTATTTTTGCCGATTACGTTCTTAAAAACGATAATTAGCAGAAAGAAGAAATCGAGACCGAAGGCTATTGATTGATCATAATCATTAGCCCAAAAAATAGATTGAGGCATAGTCCCGAAATGAAGTTCAGGCGCATAGTATGGTGAAAATCGGCTAGAGAGTGATCCTTACTTACTTGGAAATACCAATAGAAGAAATAGCCTAACACTGGGAGTAAAAAAGCGGGGTACAGCCAGGCCTGTGTTGCACTGAAGTAGAAAAGGTAGTAAAGCCAGAACCCCAGGGTAGCTAGTCCGAAGACAGCAGTCGTAAAGTGGAATGTGCCCAAAATACCTAACCGGTAACTTAGCGTAATATCGCCTCGCTTAACATCCTCCTCGTGTTGGTAAATTTGCGTCATTGGGTACGAACCCCACAGCATAAACGATGAAAGAGCGGCGCCTATCCAGACTTTGGGCTGGCTTATCTGAAGCAAAGAAGTTTCGTTTGCCCCTACGTACACCATCAGAAAAGTAAAAAATCCCTGAAAGAACCCCGCGATAAACCAGCTACCGATAGCGTATTTCTTCAAGCGGATAGCTGAATGACTGTAAGCCTTCGATACTAGCCCGTAGATAAATAGCATGATCGCAAATTCTATGCTGATAATCAGCCCCAAAACAATGGCGACCATATCTAGTAGCAAGGCCGTGCGGTATAATTCTAGCTGCACCGGTGGCGGGTGCTCCAGCCCGCCAATACTGCCTTCGTCTTTATCAAAGTAGCTATTATAGCCGTTGCTGGCAGGGTAGAGTAAAAAGTGAATAATGAAAAAGGTGAGTAAAGCATTAAAAACCGAAAAATCTCCGGAAACGCTGAGAGCAAACAGATAAACCGGAAGCAAAAAAAATGAAAAAGGAATCCGTAGATGTAGCCAGGTAGCTCGGGTGATCATGATGAAGCGGTAATTTTTTTAGCTTCATTCCAATATGTTTCCATTTCGTCTAAAGTCATATCTTTTACATCCTTGTCCTGCTCGTAGGCTCGCTGCTCAATGTGTTGAAAGCGCTGAATGAATTTTCGGTTCGTACGCTCTAAGGCTTCTTCCGGATTAATTCCAGCAAAGCGGGCGTAGTTGATCATCGCAAACAGCAGGTCACCGAATTCGCTCTCAGCGTCAGCCAGGCTTCCCGATGCCTCGGCCTCCTGAAACTCTTGTATTTCTTCCTGTACTTTCTCCCACACCTCGTTTTTTTTGTTCCAGTCAAACCCAACTCCCCGAGCTTTCTCCTGCATCCGAAAGGCTTTTAGTAAGGCTGGTAAAGATGATGGCACTCCACTCAGTGCCGACTTGCGGGTATTTCTCGCGCCATTCTCTTCTTTTTCTTTCAGTTTTATCTGCTCCCAGTTTTGCTCTACGGTGCGGGCATCATTCGCTTCAGTGTCTCCGTATACGTGGGGATGCCGACGAATCAATTTTTCGCAAATACCGTTTAGCACATCACTAATATCGAACGCACGCTGTTCGCTGGCAATTTTGGCATAAAAGACCAGATGCAGCGCTAAGTCGCCCAATTCCTTACGTACCTCACTTAGGTCACCACTTAGAATCGCATCCGAAAGCTCGTAGGTTTCTTCAATGGTTAGGTGACGGATACTTTCTATGGTTTGTTTGCGGTCCCAAGGGCACTTTACCCGCAGTTCCTCCATGATTGTAAGGAGACGATTAAAAGATTCTAAGGCAATTTTACGACGCTCATCTACGGTTTCTTTCATATTTGTACACTTAAAGTCGATGGTTAATAATCCATAATCCGCAGAAAAGTACTAACCGTGGACTTTCGACCGTGAGCTATGGACTATAAACTAACAACATTAAACAATTCTTCCGGAAACTTTGTGTATAGCTCGCCCGTTTTCAATCTGTAATGCTATCTTTGCATCAAACACCGAAGTTATGACTACTATATTATTAGCCATAGGATTTATTGCTTTATTCTTCGTACTAATGAGTGTTCGGCTTATTTTCTTGAAGAATGGTGAGTTTAAGGGCACTTGCGCTTCTCAAAATCCTTTCCTAAATAAAGAAGGGGCTGACTGTGGCTACTGTGGCAAAAAAGCCGGTGAAGCCTGCGGTAATCCTGACTCAGAAGTAAACAAAGTACTGGCGAAGTTCGACTGATTTTTTATTTCGCCATCCGCTGCTTATTGTCTTTAGCGAAATCTCACAAACCACAATTTATCTTTGGCACTTATCACATCAATATCCGGTATTCGGGGTACCATTGGCGGCCCCGTTGGAAAAGGACTCACTCCCATTGACACGGTTAAGTACACGGCTGCTTTTGGCACTTATCTGAAGCAGCAGGGTAGCAAATCGCACAATGATAAAACACAAATAGTTATTGGCCGTGATGCCCGGGTTTCGGGTAGTATGGTAGCTAAACTAGTCAGTGCTACACTACAAGGATTAGGAATTAATGTACTGGACATTGATCTAGCTACAACGCCTACTGTAGAATTAGCTGTAGTAGATGAGAAAGCGCAGGGTGGTATCATCATCACGGCTAGTCATAATCCCGGCCAGTGGAATGCTCTTAAACTGTTAAATGAGGCCGGCGAATTTATTTCGGCTGAAGCCGGAAAAGCGGTGCTTGATCTAGCCGAAGCTGCCGATTTTGACTTTGCTACCGTTAACAAACTAGGCTCGTACCAACGGGGTGAAGGAGCTACTGAAAAGCATATTGAAGCAATACTAGCGCTACCCGAAGTAGACGCGAAAGCCATTCAAAAGCGAAATTTTAAGGTTGCTATTGATTGCATTAATTCAGTTGGGAGTATTGCCGTACCGATGCTACTAGAAAGGCTAGGTGTGACCCAAGTAGAAAAATTCTATTGCGAACCCAATGGCTCGTTCGCCCATAATCCAGAACCTGTTCCGGAAAACCTGAATCATATTTGTGGTAAGATGGAGCAAGGCGTGTTTGATCTGGGTATTGTGGTTGACCCTGACGTAGATCGTTTAGTTTTGATTCAGGAAAATGGTGATCCTTTTGGTGAAGAATACACATTAGTTGCGGTAGCTGATTATATTTTAGGATTGAACGGCGGGGGAAACACCGTCTCCAACCTTTCTTCCTCACTAGCTTTATCTGATGTCACTGAGAAACACGGTGGCAACTATACCGCCGCGGCAGTAGGCGAAGTGAATGTAGTAAAAGCCATGAAGGAGACGGATGCCATTATTGGCGGAGAAGGCAATGGAGGTGTTATTTTTCCTAAGCTACACTACGGTCGCGATGCGCTGGTAGGCATTGCCCTGTTCTTATCGCACTTAGCTAAATTTGGTAAGCCAGTTTCTCAACTAAAGGCGAAATATCCGCAGTATCATATCTCTAAGAATAAAATGGAGCTTACTCCTGATATTGATATGACTTCAGTGCTGACCGCCTTAGCCGAACGTTACGCTAACCAACCAGTGAATACAACCGATGGTGTTAAGATTAGCTTTGACCGGGAATGGGTACATTTGCGTAAATCCAATACCGAACCTATTATCCGCATTATTGCCGAATCCAACTCTCATGCTACGGCAGATCATTTAGCGAACAAGCTGATTGCTGATATTCGGGAAGTTATCAATACTAATTTTTAGATAATTATTTATTCATCCCGCAGGCATTCAACCGGATTTACCCGAGCGGCTTTTACGGTTTGTAAACCTACTGTAAACCAAGCGATTAATAGAGCGATTAAGCCTGCTCCAGCGAAGTACCACCATTGCAAATCAATGTGGAAAGCGAAGTTTTGTAGCCATTGTTGAGCTGCGAAGTAACTGACGGGTAGGGCGATCACAATAGCTACCAAAACCATTTTGGTAAAGTCACCGGATAGCAACCCTATAATACTCGTAGCACTTGCCCCCAGCGCTTTACGAATACCAATTTCTTTCAAACGACGTTCCGCCGTGAAGGCGGCTAGTCCGAATAGCCCGAGGCAGGAAATTAGAATAGCAACACTGGCGAAGTATTTGGAAAGTGTAGAAACTCGTTGCTCGGCCGCATAAAGGGCTTGATACTCTTGGTCTAAAAAGCGATAATCAAACGGGTATCCCGGATAAAACGTCTGAGATAATTTAGTAAGTCGCTCAATGGTCTCTTGCTCTTGACCTGCTTTTACTTTAGCTATTACATCCCAGGTATTATTGGGGGCTAATATGATAAACAGCGGCTTTATCCTTTCGTGTAGCGACTCAAAATGGAAATCCTGAACGACGCCAATAATTTCCCAATCTTCGCCCCATAGTTCAACTTCTTGACCTATCGGCTCAGTGAGACCCATGTAGTCAATGGCCGCTTCGTTAAAGATAATTTTAGCCGTATCGGTACTAAAGTTTTCCGAGAAAGTTCGTCCTTTATTTAGCTTAATATCCAGTAGCTCTACGGTACCATAATTGGCTCGTACCACTTCAAACTCTGTTCTATCATTAGGGTTTCGTCCTTCCCACTGCAAACCAGAAGTTCCTGAATTGTGTCCGGTCATACCGTGACCAATGCTAGAAACTTGGGTTACACCGGGTAGCTTTTCAGCTTCTCCCAAAAACGCTTTAAGATTCCCTTCCTCCCAGCTCAAACGCTCAAAGTAAAGCACGTTATCTTTATCGTAACCTAAGTGGGTATTCTGTACAAACGCTACCTGTTGGTACACAACCCAAACGGCAGTAATCAGAATAATAGATAGTGTGAACTGGAGAACCACCAGCCCCTGCCGCGTCCACTGTTCGCCCACTGACCGATTAAGTTTATTTTTTAGTATCACTACTGGATCAAATCCGGAAAGATACAGGGCGGGATAGCTTCCGGCGATCAGCCCGGTAAACAAGGTAATTCCAATTGCTATGAGAACTAGGTTCATATCAAACGCAAAAGTAAGCTGCTTACCGGTAATCTCGTTGAAGAAGGGAAGCATTAGACCTACTAGTAGAACCGCCAGCATCAGCGATATAGTAGCTACCGATACCGATTCGCTCAAATAACGCAAAGCTAAGCTACCCCGACGAGCACCGACTGCTTTCTTCACTCCGATCTCTTTCATCTGACGAGACGCCCGAGCGGTAGATAGGTTCATGAAGTTAATGCAGGCAATCAGTAGCAAGAAGATTGCCACCCCTGAAAATAAGTGAACGTAGGTAATTCTACCGCCCGCCTGCACCCCGTTCTCGTAGTTACCGTAGAGATACACGTCTGAATAACGCTGGGCAAACATCGTACGATGAATGATTTGACCTTCCGTTTTATCTCGGACAAAATTAGCAATTTTATCGTTGAACGAGGCAAGATCGGCCTCCGGTTTTAACTGTACGTAGGTAGCCGGACTGGTATTTTCCCACACCCTCGCCCATTCATGCTCACTTTGATAGGCAACAAAGGATAGCACAAAATCAAACTGCATAGAAGAGTTGCGGGGAGTGCTCTTAAAGACCCCCGACACTTGGTATAAGCGATCTGATTTCCGCTCAATGGTTTTACCTACAACATCTTCCGTAGTACCGAACAAACGTTGCGCTAACTCCTCGGAGATAACGATGGATGAAAGTTCGGCTAACACTTGCGCTGCATTGCCTTGTACCAGATCGTAAGAAAATATGTGGAAAAAATCATTACCTACAAACTGACCCTTCGCTGTTATATTTTTATTATCTACGGAAAGTACGCTACTACTGGGATCATACACCGCAGTGGCGTACGCTACCTCGGGCAGGTCAGCCGCTAAGGCTTCTGCGGTAGGGCCGGCAGTTGTCCTGAACAATACCAGCTTTCCCGCCTGTTC
>CAKZPJ010000327.1 GCA_937138955.1 uncultured Flammeovirgaceae bacterium
ATGTGGAACAACCCGATAAGGTATGAGGATCCTGATGGTAATTGTCCAATATGTCCTATTATTGAGGCAGCCGTTGATATTGGATTTACGTTATATGATGCAGGGGAGATTGCTTATCAATACGCTACTACTGGAGAGGTAGACCCGATCTCAGTAGCAGCCCTAGCAGCAGATGCTACCGCTATTGTTGTACCATTTGCTACGGGTGCTGGCTTGGGAGTGAGAGCTACTGCTAAAGCTGCCAGTGTGGTAGACAATGTGGTAGATACGGGCAAAGCAGTTGACAAAGCTACAGATGCAGCAAAGGCTAGTAATGATGTAGACTTTATTGGATTTCCTGACGGCACTACAGTACATAAGAGTCAAAGTAAAATGGAAGAATCGCTTAAAAGAGCAGGGTTTGAAGGTGAAAATTTAAAGCGAGCGGATGGTACTGTCAAAGGAAGAAAATATGAATTAGATAATGTGAATGCCAGAGCTATGGAACCAGATGGTACCAACCCACGACGTACTTCATTTGAAAATAAAAGCAGTCAACCGCAACCGTCTCAACCTGGAGGAAAGCAAGTGAAAACACATGAAACTAAGGGTATGACGAGATCTGAAAGAAAAGAGTATGTACGACAAAGAACTCATGCCATTCAAAACCAATAATAGTGTATGAAAAAAAGTGTAGAGTATATAAAATCGAGGCTGCCACTTACTTTAGATTCGGTAATTTGGGAAGAACCTCTATTGCATTTATCTGGTGACTACTGGATATTTAATGCAAGAACTGAATGGAGATTGATTAGTAGAAGAAAAAATATCGTTGGTTGTTACGATAATACATCAAACGAAGCATTGAACGCACTAAAAAATCTACAAGTGATATCAATTCATCCTCAAAGTGAATATTTTTTCGACCCGGTATTTGTATTTGAAAATGGCAGTGTATTAGAGATATTTTCCACCTCAATTTCAGAAGAAACCTGGACTCTTCATTTTAAAGACGAGAATATTTTCATTGAGTCCAACGAAACATAGCTAATATAGGCCCCTATATCATTAAGTGCTCTTTACATAATAGACTGGATTTTTCTTTTGGCGATAAAGGCATCAATGACCGAGTAGATATGCTCCCGGTCGGTTTCCTCAAACTTGGAGACTTCCAGGATACGGGAGCGGGTGTTTTTGTCCATCTCCACATCGGTTTTTCCGGTCAGGTAATCCAGGGATACGTCCAGGATGTCAGCGATCTTGCGGGCAATCTCAATGGAGGGCTTCAGATCCCCGCGTTCGTAACGACCAATAATGTCCCCCCAACTGCCCCACCTACAATAGGCCTAGAACAACGTGATTGACTTACTGGCTCAAAAACCATGATGTCCGGAAGGTGCAGTATATGGCCGGGCACAAATGGGTCAACTCTACCGAACGCTATCAGCAAACCTCGCTAGAAAGTCTGCAACATCAAATCGGTAAACATCATCCACTGCAATGAATATCTTATTGACCCGTAAAAACGTTATCTTTACCATATGCCTACTGTCTTACGTGAACAGGGTTTTCGTTTTCACTTTTACCTCAACGACCATCTACCGATGCATGTGCATGTAGCGAAAGGTGGGGCGGAGGCCAAAGTATTATTAGAACCTAACATTGAACTAACCAAAAATAACGGCTTTAAATCACAAGAAGTCAGAAGTATAGTAGGCATCATCGAAGCGAACTACGAGTACTTAATCCAACAGTGGCATGAAACCTACAATCGGTAAAAAAACACAAGACTACTTAGCTGCTTTAGAGCAGAAAGACCCCCATCAGCCCGATTACTACTATGGGGAGATGGATGCGATTGATCGGCTCATCTATAAAGATGGGTTACGCATCAAGGCCCTACACTTTCATCAGGACTTAGACTTGATGCTGATCATCTTGAACAATGGTAGGGTATTACAGCGTAAAATCTCTTTTTCCCAACGACTGCAACAGGCTAGTTCCGAGCAGTTGGATCAGTATGAGTTTATGGGAGAGGGGACGGGCATTCATTGGCCAGCAGTAGACGAAGACTTAAGCCTGCGAGGTTTTTTAGAAGAGGAGCTACTTCAGGTCGCCAAGCCTTTGAGTATTGCTTCTTAACATCCTACAAATCCACTCCACAATCCGCCCCCTCGGCGCACAAATCCAACGCGCAGGTTTAGCGGTGTTCGTCTTCCTCCTTCCGCCAGCACCCCGCCAGCCCAGGTAGCCCACTTACCAGCCAGCTACCTGCCCTACGGGTACAGAGGCTGTCATGCTGCTGGCAGTTCAGTCGTCATCCTCACGGCAGCTACTTCTGTTCTGTCTGCCACTTCCTTTTAGTCAGCCACCGCCAGCCCAGCCGCTGCCCGTTGTTGTGCTCGCCTGCGGCCCTGTCTAAACCGTAGCGGCCACACGGTCAGCCCACAGAGCCAAAGCCGCTACTCACTGCCAGCCGCTTCCTAGTGGTCACTTTTTTCTGTCAGGCTATCCAGGGCACTCGCAGTCGGCTCGCGAAAAGCTTACCGTCTTAGTAAACCTGCTTCTTTCCCTACCGGAGGTGATTGGCTGTAGAACATCAAAAGCGCAGGAATATTATCGGTAGCCAGGTAGCTCTACGGTACGCTTTTGATAACCTCAGCCAATGTTCCACATCGGATGCCTTTTCTTTTTTCAACTGAACCCTGAAAGTAGTACCTTAGCGAGGAAAATCGTTCTTTGACGTAGGTGACCAGAAAGAAAAAATGAGGGTGGATATTAGACCTACACTACTACCCGTTTGGGTTGTTGATGTCTGGCCGGAGCTACGTTGGTAGTAGTGAAAACAATTATCTTTATAAAAAAAAATAGACCAAATTATGGTCACTGTAAAGAAAGTAGGAAGCAACAAAGAAACCATACAATCTGTACGGAAGAAAAATTTAAAAACCATCCCGCAAGTCCTTGAACGCTTCTAAGTCTTGTGGTAAGGTGTCGTATAAAGAAGGTGGGCTAGCTTTGCAGAAACGCTGGTGGAATGAATAGTAGTAATAGGCTATAATATAGATATTGATCCGCCTTTCAAGGAGGGGGCATCTTTAGTTCCCTCCTTCAGAAGTAGAAATGGTGCATACTAATTTCTTGAATGTTTTTATACTCCTTGTAATTTCTGAATAATATGCTCAAGCATATGGATTTTTTCTTGGTGCATACTGATGCGCTGTTCTGAGTTTTCTTCAGCGTTCATGTTTTCAATTGAGTGCTGAAGTTGATGAATAATCTCTTTAGTTTCAGCCATCGTAAGCTGTACCTGATGGCTAGCATCCATTGGCTGGGGTTCGTGGTTATCAATATTGATCATGGTATCGGAAGTTAGTGTATGAACTATTTAAAAAAAGTTGGCAAAGCAGGACCCAACCTGCCTCGCCTAATATCTATATAAAATCATGCAGTATGTACTGCAATCCGGCAACCAATGCACTACAAGTTTTTGACCAAGTGCTTAAAAAAGTAAATATTGAGTTTGTGTATTAAATAATGAGGTGAAAATTGCCCAAACTACTATTACTCATCGTGAGAAATTGCTACACATTCCCCAAGGATTTTGATTACAACGCTACTGAAATTTATTCAACAGTAAATAAAGTCGGGCGGTCGAGAACCGAATGTTAAATTGCGCGCATCCTTAACAATAGTATTAATCATTTTACGAGTCAATTCTATAGTAGAACTTGGACTATACGCTTCGAGCATCTGCCTCCAGTCGTCAATCAGCAAGACCTCAAGCAGCTTTTTCGCAATAATATATTGTCTTCCAACTCAATTATTTAAAGAACAATGCTGTACTTTCGCAGTTGAAACCATATGAATGCCATGCCAGCTACAAAAACTACCAAATCAACTAATAAAATTAAAAAACTACCTTCCAACTCACTGAATAATATTAAAGGTAAACAGCGGGTTATCATCGCAAATGTTGATCCTCAAGTAAATAATAGTCTATTTCCAGTAAAAAGATCAGTGGGGGAAGCGGTGCAGGTTACTGCTGATATTTTTGCCGATAGCCACGATAAGATTCAGTCTTTTGTTCAGTTCCGAAAAGAAGGCGATGAAGAATGGCAAGAAGTTCCGATGAACCCCCTGATGAATGATCAGTGGACAGCTACTTTCATTCCTGAGTTCACCGGATTTTACGAGTACACCGTTTCGGGATATATAGATCATTACGCTACTTGGCAATACGGTCTACGAAAAAAGTATGAAGCCGATCAGGATATTTCATTAGAAATGCTGATTGGGGCTGATATGATAGAGAACATTGCTAAGCGCGCTGATGGACAAGATCAGCAGCAACTTAATGATGTAGCTGACCGGCTCCAAAATACAGATGATGTAGAGGGAGCCGTGGCGATGGCGCTGAGTGATGATGTGACTAAGCTCGTAAGTGAATACTACGACCGTAGCAATGCCAGCTACTACGCTCCGGCTATTTCGGTTGAAGTAGAGCGAAAGAAAGCATTGTTTAGCAGTTGGTACGAATTCTTTCCGCGTTCCACTTCGCGGGAGCGAGGCAAACACGGTAATTTTCAGACCGCAAGTGCTATTCTGCCGCGTGTAGCTGAAATGGGTTTTGATGTGGTGTACCTTCCGCCCATCCACCCTATTGGTAAAAAGCACCGCAAAGGATTAAACAATGCGTTAACCGCTAATCCGGGTGATCCGGGTTCCTGCTGGGCTATTGGCTCCAACGAAGGGGGGCACAAAGCTATTCACCCTGAATTGGGTACGCTGGAAGATTTTAAGAATTTTATCCAGACAGCCGATGAGCTTAACATGGAAGTTGCGTTGGATATTGCTTTTCAATGCGCTCCCGATCATCCCTACGTGGAGGAGCATCCGCAGTGGTTCAAATGGCGACCAGACGGAACGGTGCAGTACGCAGAAAATCCCCCCAAAAAGTATCAGGATATTTTACCAATTAATTTTGAAACTGAAGATTGGCAAAACCTGTGGCAGGAACTAAAAAGTGTTATTGAATACTGGATTGATAAAGGGGTGACCATCTTCCGTATTGATAATCCTCATACTAAATCGTTTAGGTTCTGGCAGTGGTGTATTAAAGAAATCAGAACTAAGAACCCTGAAATAATCTTTTTGGCTGAAGCATTTACGCGCCCTCGCATTATGGAATGGCTAGCCAAAACGGGGTTTAACCAATCGTATACGTACTTTACTTGGCGGCAGAACCCCAACGAGCTGCGAGAATATATGCTGGAGCTCACGCAGGGACCGATGCGAAACTATTTCCGTCCCAACTTTTGGCCCAATACGCCCGATATCCTTACGCCCGATTTAGTGCACGGGGGAGAGCCAGCTCATATTATGCGCCTTATTCTAGCTGCTACACTCTCTTCTAATTACGGGTTATACGGTCCGGTATACGAGTTTGTAGTGAACACCCCGTATCCGGGTAAAGAGGAATATCTAGATTCTGAGAAATACGAAATAAAACACTGGGATTGGGAAGCTGAAACCCGAATCCGAGAGATTATTACTATTATTAATCGGGTAAGAAGAGATAACCCGGCTCTGCAAAGCACGGCGAACGTGATTTTTGCTGAAGTTCAGAATGATCAAATATTGGCCTATGCCAAAAAGGATGTTTCCACGGGAAATACGATGTTTATGGTGGTAAATATGGATCCTTACCATACTCAGAGTGCTCATCTGAAAATGCCGATGTACGAATTAGGGATGAATATAGATCAGCCCTACCGACTAGAAGATCAGATTAGTGGGGCACATTACACCTGGCACGGAGAATGGAATTACGTAGAACTTAACCCGTACCAAATTCCCGTTCATGTATTTAAAGTAGTTCAGGATTAATGGCGAATACAAAAATCCCGTATCATTAATTACTTTTGACGTAGATAATATCTTCATTTCACTAACCTATGGCCGATAAATTAACCAAACTAGACGATGAATTGCACTGGTATAAGGATGCAATCATTTACGAACTACACATCAAAGCATTTCGAGATAGCAACGGCGACGGGATCGGCGACTTCGGCGGACTACTAGAGAAGCTAGATTACCTTCAAGATCTTGGGGTTACTGCTATTTGGGTATTACCGTTTTACCCTTCGCCCTTGCGCGACGATGGCTATGACATTAAGGACTACTACGCGATTAACCCCTCTTACGGAAAACTAAAAGACTTTAAGAAATTTCTGAAAGAGGCGCACAAACGGGGTTTAAAAGTAATTACCGAGTTAGTAATTAATCATACTTCCGATCAGCATCCGTGGTTCCAGCGCGCTCGCCGAGCCAAGCCTGGATCACCGGAACGAGATTACTACGTATGGAGTGATAGTTCAGACAAGTACTCCGAAGTGCGAATCATATTCCAAGATTTTGAAGCTTCTAATTGGACCTGGGACCCAATAGCTAATGCTTACTATTGGCATCGATTCTATTCTCATCAACCGGACTTAAACTTCGATAATCCGCTAGTGCAAGAAGAGGTTTTCAATGTGTTGGACTATTGGATTGACATGGGAGTAGATGGTTTTCGGCTCGATGCGGTTCCCTATCTGTTTGAGCGAGAAGGTACTAATTGCGAGAATCTTCCTATCACGCACGACTACCTCAAAAAACTTCGTAAGCACGTAGATAATAAGAAGCCTGGAACGCTCTTGCTGGCGGAGGCTAATATGTGGCCGGAAGATTCAGCTGCTTACTTCGGGGAAGGGGATGAGTGCCATATGAACTACCATTTTCCGATTATGCCCCGCATGTTTATGGCCCTGCGGATGGAAGACCGTTATCCAATCACCGATATTCTTGACCAAACCCCCGACATACCCGAAACCTGCCAGTGGGGTATTTTCTTACGTAACCACGATGAGCTAACGCTAGAGATGGTTACCGATGAAGAAAGGGATTACATGTATAAGGTTTACACCAAAGATCCGCTGGCGAAAATTAACCTTGGAATACGTCATCGGTTGGCTCCATTGCTGGACAATGATCGTCGGAAGATTGAACTAATGAATCATCTGCTGTTTTCATTGCCCGGATCGCCGGTTATCTACTACGGCGATGAAATCGGGATGGGCGATAATTTTTATCTGGGTGACCGAGATGGTGTACGAACACCTATGCAGTGGAGTGCTGACCGCAACGCTGGGTTCTCATTGGCAAACCCCCAGCAGCTGTACTTACCGGTTATCTTAGACCCCGAATATCAGTACGAGGCGGTGAATGTGGAGCTTCAGCAGCGCAATCCAAACTCTATGCTGTGGTGGATGAAGCGCCACATCAGCATGCGAAAGAATTATAAAGCTTTTGGAAGAGGGGATATAAACTTTCTGCCGGCTGAGAATGCGAAGGTATTGGCTTTTACTCGTACCTACGAGGATCAAACCATAATGGTACTAGTCAACCTATCTCGCTTTTCACAAGCGGTAGAGTTAGATTTAGGCGAGTACCAAAATTACGTACCTAAAGAGGTATTTAGTAAGAATCGTTTTCCTTCAATAAAAGAGTACCCTTATCTATTTACGCTTTCTCCCTACGGATACAACTGGTTTTTGCTCGAGCCACCAGAGGAAGTGTTAGTAGAACGAACGAACTCGTCTCCAAATATAATTTTAGAGGCCGGTAGTTGGAAAGAATTACAAAAGCCTAAATATAAGGCAGCACTAGAAGATTACCTTCCTTCTTATTTAATGCAGTGCCGCTGGTTTGGCGGTAAAGCGCGTACTATTCAGGGAGTCAGTATTGTTTATCAACTTCCGATAAACTCTTCTTCGCCTAGCGGGCTGATACTCATTATTGAAGTTAGCTACAACGAAGGACTGAATGAGTTCTATCAACTTCCAATATCCTTTGTGGAAGAAGGGTTCAGCGAAGCGATACGAGCCCAGTCATCTCAGGGAATAATTGGGCCAGCATCTATTGGCGGCAAGAATGGCTACTTGTATGATGCGGTGTACAACGAAAGCTACCGAGACACGCTGTTTGATTTAATGATTAAAGGCAAGAAGGCAAAAGAAAATGGGGCTGAACTATTTTTGAAGGCGGAACCATCAGTAGTAAAATGGTTTAAAAAAGAGAAGCCAGATGTTAGCTCTAAAGTGTTGAATGCGGAGCAAAGCAATACATCAATTATTTATTCGCAACGCTACTTCTTGAAGCTGTACCGCAAGGTAGACTATATTATTAATCCTGATCTAGAGATTACCCGCTTCTTAACGGAAAAAGCTCGATTTGAGAATGTACCCCAGTACGCCGGAAATATCGCAGTGATTGACGATAAGAAAGATCCTTTGGTGCTGGCCATGATGCAGGAAATGATTCCAAATCAAGGAGATGCTTGGGTTTATATGAAGGATGTGATTAGCCGCTATTTTGAGCGGGTAACCATTGACTACAAGACTCAGAAAGTTCCTGCATTGAAGGGGTCCCTTACCAATCCAGTTACCTTTGAACAGCTTCCTGAGGACTTAAAAACGCTTTTGAGTGGAATACCGGCGGAGCGTGCTTCACTCCTGGGTACCAGAACTGCTGAAATGCATATTGCGCTGGCATCTCACCCGGATGAACCTAACTTCAACTCTGAAGATTTTTCCCTACACTACCAACGGTCACTCTACTCATCTTTGCAATCGCTGGTGCGATCCGCTTTTCAGAGCCTAGATAAGAAATTCAAAGTGCTACCGGAAATGATGCAGGGCGAGGCTGAAACGGTGAAAGGTATGCGTGAAGATATACTGAAGTGTATGCAGCGCATTTATCAGCGTAAGATAACATCAACCAAAATCCGGCCACACGGTGACTATCATTTGGGTCAGGTGCTGTTTACTGGAAGAGACTTTGTGATTATTGATTTTGAAGGAGAGCCTGCACGTACTTTCAGTGAGCGACGACTAAAACGTTCACCGCTACGTGATGTAGCAGGTATGATTCGCTCGTTTCACTATGCGGCTTACAGTGGGCTGTTTGAGAATGAAGCTTTTAAGCGCGGCGATGCTGAATACTTAGAGAGCTGGGCAGAATTATGGTACCACTACATGAGTGGCTTCTACATCGATGCCTATATTGAAAAAGCGCAAGGACACAACTTTTTGCCCAATAATCAGGAAGACTTTGATACATTAATGCAGACCTTCCTGCTAGAAAAAGCAGTTTACGAACTTAATTACGAACTCAATAACCGTCCAGATTGGACAATTATTCCTCTGCGGGGTATCCAGTACGTAATGCAAAAATGTAACGAAAATGAATGACGACCACAGCGAATCAACCACCACAGAACCTCAGGAGCACTTCTCCCTTATAACCGACTTTGATATTCATCTTTTTCGAGAGGGAAATCATTATTCGCTATACGAAAAGCTTGGCTCGCACTTGATTGAGTACCAAGGCGAAAAAGGTGTGTATTTTTCAGTGTGGGCTCCCAATGCTAGTCGAGTATCGGTTGTTGGTGATTTTAATGGATGGAATAGCGATGCTCATAAAATGGAGGCTCGCTGGGATGGTTCTGGTATTTGGGAAACATTCATACCAAAAATTGAACAGGGAACTACCTATAAGTACTTCATAGCATCTAGCCACAACGGTTATACTGTAGAAAAGGGCGACCCCTTTGCCATCCATTGGGAAACTCCGTCAAATACCGCTACAAAAGTTTGGGATGGGATTTACGAATGGTCCGATAAAGGGTGGATGGAATCCCGAAAGGAAAAAGCATTAGAGCCCCAGCCAA
>CAKZPJ010000328.1 GCA_937138955.1 uncultured Flammeovirgaceae bacterium
ATAGAAACTACGAATGTTTCTGCTGGTAATTATTTTGCTGTATTTCTTCTATTAGAGCATGTTTATAAATTTCATTTCGAAATAGTCTCTACGGTTTCTCCACTGGTAGGCATCTGCTCGCCAAAGTAGGGTTATTGACCTTTTCTACATCGGCAATCCAGTAGGCTCCCTGATTATTGAAAGCCATCGGGCAATACTGCTTGTAGACCGTACGTTTAGAGATAGCTTAGCAAAAAAAGGGATTCAACCTTATTGGTAAATGAAGAAAAGTGCGTCCGTACACCCGATTAATCATCCGCTTCAGCCATATCGACAGCCAGCTCTTTGAGTTGCGCTCTTTCTTCGGTAAATGTTTCCGATAGATTACGGGTTTTTTTTTGCTTCATCCAAGTCTAAATTATACAAAGCGCGTTGAAGCTGTAGATAATTGTGAAAGGCTTTGCCGGTCATTCCATCGACAAAACTGACATCAGCCATATCGGCGGCGGACTTTTATTCTGCCTTTACCTCAGCCGGAGTACTGGCTTCGGCAGATTGTCGGTTCTGCTCCCCGGAACAGGATGCTTAAAAAAACGATACTGAGTACCAGCATGGTCATGGCGAAAGGTTTTGTGTTTCCTATTAAAAGCTATACAATAGATTTGTGGATTGTTTGTGAATAGTCAACAGGTAGACTTATAGTTTCAGTCGGGTAGTAAAAAAGACTAGAGAGGTTAGTGAAAACCACTGTCCGGTGGCCTAGCTCATATAATCCTTCCATTGTCATGAATTGATCGGCTTATTGTCAACTAGGCTTGAATGCTGTGCACCACCTGTTCTGTATCCTTATTTAACTAAGCAACTGACAAAACATTAAGTCACTTTAATAAGAGTTCACCTTTGTTGAGGTGAACTCTCTCACGACTCTTAGGCAGCCATTTTTCGGCACTCTTCAGCACACTTACGACAAGACTCAGCGCACTGCTTACAATGGTCGTGTTCGTGGGCATCACATTCTTGAGCGCACCACTCGCAAATTTCAGCGCAGAGCTCACAATACTTGCTAGCGTAATGGCTATCGGCTGCCATAAATTTGATGCATACGTAGCACGCATCAATGCAGATTGCACAACATTTGGGGCAGTCGTTCATGCTGCTTTTACCAGCCATTTCCATTAGACAGTTTTGGCATTCTACCAAACATTCCTGGCAGGCCTCGATACAACTTTTGAATTTGCTGTTCATAAAAATAAGGATTTAGTAAAAAAATAGATTTGAAAAGTAAACTGATATCTGCTTCCATCGAATTACGATACTGTGTTTAATCTGTATAAAATTTCAACTTCAGTAAAGCGCATAATAGTTGGGGTTACTTTATGTTTAGGGTGGTACAAAATTTTGTCATAGATTATCAAGAGACGCTCTATCTATCTTAACCCTTCTTTTGTATTCCGACACTGAAAAGCCTGTGACTCTTTTAAATTGGTTAGATAAATAATGGACGCTGCTATATCCTAAGGTCATGGCAATTTCAGAGGCATTAAGCTGATCGTAATCCAAGAACTCCTTCACCTTCTCTACCCGTAAATGGATGTAGTAGCTTTCTAGCGTATCGTTAGTATGTCTTGAAAACATCTTACTTAGGTAGCCGTAGTTCTTACCAACTTTGAGCGAGATATATTCGGAGAGCTTTTTAGCGTTTTTACCTTTCGCTTTTACGTGGTTCAGATAATCTAATATAGCAATTTTAGTCTGTTCAATAAGTACGTTTTCGGGTTCATAAATAAGCTCAAGCCCGCACCTTCTCAATTGAGCGTCAACCTCTTCAAGCGTAAGTTTAGCTGGAAGTGTTACTTGAGCATAGCCCAGTTCCACCTCTTGTACTTTAGCCCCCATCACCTCCAACTCATTTTCAACAACCATTATGCACCGTGGGCATACCATATTTTTTATATGCAGTATTATCGCCATTTCTAGAATTGTTCAAATTTTAAAGGTCAATAATTTTATTTGATCACTGATACCACTTCCCCACAGGTGAGCATGGCTTCGCCGAAGTAAGGGTTCAGCACTTCATCGGAATCACTCAGCCAGAAAGCCCCGGTGTTCTGCTTGGTCATCGGGCAGTACTGCCGGTAACCGTCAACCTCAACCTGATATTTTTTTAAAGTGTGGTAGAGCTGGTCACTCAAAGGCGAGAGCATCTCGCGCATCGTGTCAAGATTATTGGCAGTGGCAATAGCCTGACTTGAGGTTTTTAAGACATCCAGGTCTTCCATCCACACCATGTGGGCTTTTCCTTTCACCAAGGACATATCCACCTTTTTCAGTGTTTTCAGCAAGGTTTTCGCTGCATTATTCGCTGTTGTTACATCACTCTCGATAAGGGCATCTTTTACGGGTAAGTAACTCTGATAGACGGCTGAAAGCTGGTTTTTGAATGCTTTGTCTGCCTCGTAGGCCTCGCTCATTACATTGACTTCGGGAAGAGTATCGTTTAGATGCCCGCTATGATTTTCCTGGGTAGAAGTCGGTGTGGAAGAAGCCGTACCACCGTGGTTATGTCCCATGATAGGGGCTCCCCCTTGGGGACTATCCGTCTGGCGAGCCATCATGCTAGGCTTTCCGGCCAGTTGGGCAGCGGCATCGATAGAGAAGGTACCGCTCACGGCAATTTCTTCCCCCGTCATTAAACCGCTTTCTACGACATAGGAATCTTCTAAAGCCGGGCCTAATACGATTTCTCGCATTTTAAAATGCAGTCCCTGATCGCCTGACGTTTTGACGTAGACCACGGAACGTTTTCCCGTCCACATAACCGCTGATTTGGGAATAACCAGTTGATTAGCCGTTTCTTTCAATTCGGCTTTGATCAGGCCGGATGCAAACATTTCCGGCTTTAGAGCTTTGTCGGTATTTTTAACCACAATACGAGCCTGGGCGACACGCGTCTTTGGGTCAATCACCGGATCGATATAGTCAATCTTTCCTTCGTAGGTTTTGCCCGGAAGGGAAGCCACCGTGAACTCCACAGAATCCCCTTGGTTAATCCACGGCAGATCGTTTTCGTAAATATCTAAGAGAACCCAAACCCGGGATAGGCTGGCAATCTCATAAATGGCTTGCCCGGCCATGACGTGATCGCCAAGATTGACATTCTTCTCCAGGACATAGCCGGAATAGTCCGCATTAATAGGGAAATCTTCTTTGGCCTGTCCAGAATTAATGACCTTATCAATCTGGCTTTCCGTGAGCTTCCAATTTTTCAGCTTTGCCCGGGCAGCTCGGTAGAGTTGCGGTTGGCTATCGCGTATTTTATAGGCTTCAAAAAGCTCCTCCTGGGCGGTGACCAATTCCGGTGAATAGAGATAGGCTATCGGTTGCCCTTTAGAGACATATTCCCCGGTAAAATTGACAGTTAGCTTTTCTATTCGACCAGGAACATGCGAGGTTTGGCTAAATACCAGCCGTTCATCTTCCTGCACTTTTCCATTGAGCTGAACGTTTTTAATCGGTCTTAAGCTGCCCACTTGAGCGGTGGCTACATTGGCCAGTTGCATGGCCGTGGGCGACATGGAAACCGCCATCGGGTCAACCACCTCACCATTATTTTCTTCCAAAGCGATCAAATCCATACCGCAAATCGGGCATTGCCCCGGTTCGCCCTGCCGAATTTGCGGGTGCATAGAGCAAGTCCAGACTTCTGATGAGTTAATGTGCTGATGGGTTAATGACTCGATTTGCTGATGAGTTGATGAGTTGATGAGCCAGCCGAGGGTGAGGCCGATCACTAAAGTGATGCCCACCAATAGGTACTTATTAATTAGTATTTTTTTCATGATTGTTTGGCGCTTGAAATGATTTTGCTCAATAATTTTTGGATAGAAAGCAGTTTACTTTCAAGTATATTGTCTGGCGTAGGATACGATGCAGCCTTTTTGCATAGCAATAGCCAGTACTTGGTCTCTTCTGCTTCTTTAGCTGAAATTTTCAGTTTATGAATGAAGTCCGCTCGGCTTTCGCAGCTTTGAGCTTCTCGAATGTTTGCGCCAATGCTCGTCCCGGATTTCAATAGCTGACGAGCAATCACGTATTTCCTCCTCTCTTCCAATAACTCCGCGTACTCAATCACCAACAGCGCAAATTCAAAGCTTATTTCCAATATCTCATTTCTTCTATTCATAATTCAGTCTCTACTACAAAACATCCATTTATCAGCACATAACCCCATTAACAAATCAGCAAATCAAAACATCACCCCATCAAATATTTGAGCTTCGCTATCGCGGTATGATACTTCATTAGCGCAGTCGCCTTCATCTTTTGATAAGTCAGCAGTTGCTGTTGTACGCTAAGTACTTCTTCAAATTCCTTCCCGGAGTTACTGTAGGCAGTCAATAAAAGATTAAGCACCTGCCGGGTTTGAGCGATCTGCTCTTGGTACAATGCAATCAATTGATTTTGTTGGGACAGCTCAAAGGCCGTCATTTCATAGCCTGATGTCAGATTATTCATTACATTTTCCTTTTGCAGCGAATAGTGCTGCCGAATCAACTGGGCTTCCTTTTTGGCAGCCCGATATTTGCCTTGGTAAAGCGGGATGCTGAGCGAAACCATTGGCATCAGCGCATCCTGACCATTGTCCTGTATACTCATTCCGGGTGCAAGGTCTTCCCGCTCACCGACAATCATATAATCCAGGCCAACCCCTAACTTGGGTAGCCCCTGCTTTTCAGCGAGGACTTCTTGGGCTTCACTCGCTCTAACGTTTAGATCCAATTCCGATAAAACCGGATTCTCCGTAAAGAGAGAATCCTTACTAAATTCTTGTATTTCCTCCGATACGGTTAAGGTATCGGGTGTTTCTATCGGGGTAAATTCTTCTTGGTTAAGTAATTTATTGAAGGTAGTGACGAGTGGTTGCCGTTTTTCTTCCAGAATTTCAATGTTGGTCACCGCTTCCTTGAGCATCAAATCCACCCGAAGCACATCCACCAAGGTACCTTCCGCATTTTCAAATTTGGTGGTAGCAATGGTTTTATAGGACTCCAGAATTTCGGCATTCTCCCGTTCCAGGGTAAGCCACCGGTTAAGCTCGTAGAGCGGATAGTACGAAGCGGCTACCCGATAAAACAACTGGTTCTTTTCATCTAAAAAGGTTTGATACTGGACTTCAGCTTTCAGGGTAGCCACATCACCACTGGCTTTCAAAGTTCCAAACCAGGGAAACATTTGATTAAGGGAAAACCGAGCCTGTTGTGGGCCAACTCGGGTTTCTACTGGTGAAATGAAATACCCGAAGGAAAGGGTTGGATCAGGCAAGCCTGTAGCTTGGGGTATTTTCTCCAGAGCGGCTTCAAAGGCTTTGTATTGGGCTTGTAGTCCCGGATTGTTCTGCGCAGCTATTGCCAGATAGTCCTCCAGCGTTGGGTCTTGTGCCATAGCACTTCCGGCAAAAACGCAACCCGCAAGGGTTAATAGGTGAATAATCTTTTTCATGCTTGTTTCCTGAGTTTTCGTTCCTCCCGAAGGCAATAGAGTACGGGCACAATAAAATAGGTCACGGCTGCTACCATCATCCCACCAAAGGCTGGGATCGCCATCGGAATCATAATATCCGCTCCCCGGCCGGTTGACGTTAAAATGGGCAGTAGGGCAATGACGGTGGTAGCCGATGTCATCACCGCTGGTCTGATCCGGCGCAAACCCGCTTCTACGACTGCTTTCTGGATTTCAGCAATACTTTGCGTTCTATTTTTC
This sequence comes from uncultured Flammeovirgaceae bacterium, assembly GCA_937138955.1. Lineage (GTDB taxonomy): Bacteria > Bacteroidota > Bacteroidia > Cytophagales > Cyclobacteriaceae > Tunicatimonas. The sequence goes on from CAKZPJ010000328.1 coordinate 5,740, forward strand.
GCAAAGCTCTGATCAAGGTAGGTTCCCATCAATACACCATCGTCGGTAGCAATACCAAACAGCGCAATAAAACCAACCCATACCGCTACACTCAAATTGATCGGCTGCATCTGAAACAGATCGCGCATATTGGTATTGAAGAGTGAGGCGTTGGCAAACCAGTCCTGTCCATACAGCCAAAGCATAATGAACCCGCCGGTGAAGGCCATCGCTATGCCCGTAAAAATCATTAGCGATGTGGTAACGGATCGGAACTGGAAATAGAGGATCAGAAAGACAATAACCAGCACCACCGGAACAATGATGGCGAGTCGTTTTTCGGCTCTCACCTGATTTTCGTAGCTGCCGGAAAACTTGTAATTGATCCCGGCCGGTACATCTAAGTTTCCTGCTTCAATCTGATCTAAAATCGCGGCTTGGGCATCGTTGACCACATCTACTTCCGCATAGCCGTCGCGTTTGTCAAACAGCACATAGCCCACCAAGAACGTTTCTTCACTTTTAATGGCTTGTGGCCCTTGCACGTAGTCAATGTCAACCAGTTGCCCTAGTGGAATTTGCGCTCCGGTCGGGGTAGCGATTAAAATCTTGGCCAAAGACTGAGGGTTATCCCGCAACTCTCGGGGGTAGCGCACTCGCACCGGAAAGCGTTCCCGACCTTCTACGGTGGTGGTAACTTTCATGCCTCCAATAGCCGTTTCAATCGTCTGTTGTACATCCGCTACATTGAGTCCGTAGCGTGAAATTTCATTCCGATTAATATACAGGTGCATGTAGGGCTTTCCGACAATACGATCAGCAAACACTGCTTCAGCCTTTACCGAAGGAACAGTTTTGAGAATTTCTTCCAGTTGCAGTCCAAAATCCTGAATGGTTCTCAAATCGGGTCCATAGACTTTGATGCCCATTGGCGCGCGCATACCGGTTTGTAGCATCACCAACCGGGTCTCAATGGGTTGAAGTTTGGGGGCGGATGTCACACCGGGAATTTTCGTCACTTTTACAATCTCATCCCAAATGTCATCGGGGGACTGTACATGCGACCGCCAGTTTCTAAAATACGTGCCATTGTCATCCCGTATTAACTGATCGGCGGAAATGCCCTGTTTTAAGGCTTCCTCATTGCTGATAGATTCTCCACTAGGTAAGTGATAGTTACCTTCCTTATCGACTTTGAAGCGGATGCGACGCCCTCTTTGATCCACCCTATATTCCGGTTTGTAGTTAATGATATTTTCGTACATGGAAATCGGGGCGGGATCGAGAGCCGATTCCACCCGGCCCAGTTTACCAACTGTCAGTGCCACTTCCGGAATATTAGTGAGCAACATATCCAGTTGGCCGACCACCTTACGGTTGTAGGCGATACCGGAATGCGGCATGGACGTGGGCATTAACAGGAAGCTTCCTTCATCCAGAGATGGCATGAACTCCTTACCAATACCCGGAAAAGCATGGGCAAGGCCTGACCAGACTTGGGTGGTTTGTATTTCTATACCCGTCTTATCTAAACCTTTGGCAACAACCCCAAACACCGTGTTGAAGCCCAGCCAGATGGTAAGTCCGAATAGGATAAGCATAGCCGGAATGATCAGAAAGGTTGTTTTGTGTTGCAGACACCAGGAAAGAACCGGACGGTAGTAATAGGCTAACAGACTAAAGCCCGCCAGGATGATCCCCACTAAAAGACCAACAAAGAGGATATTAAGCCCCAAACTCTCACCAGCCCCGAGGGGAAGCCAATATTCTGCCAGTAGCCAGATCACCCCCAGCACCACCACGATGAGCTCCGCTTTAGTGATGATCCACGAATACCACGGCTGAGATCTGTCCGACTTTTCGTACCAGCTCTTCAGGAAGAAGATGCTTCCAAACAAAATAAGCATGATGCCCGCCCACCATTGCATAAAGAATAGCGCAATCGTACCAATAATCATCAGTCCAATATTGATCAAGGTAAGAAGTCTCTGATTCTTTACTCTAA
>CAKZPJ010000329.1 GCA_937138955.1 uncultured Flammeovirgaceae bacterium
TAAGGAGGAGAAATCGGTAGGAACGAGTATCTTTTTCATAGGTTTAAGAAAGCTGTAAGTGTTTAGGCTGCATTTGGTGACCTTGTTGAGCGGCTAGCTGTTGGATCGTAGTGTCAGCAATAGTACCGTCGGTAAGCAAAGTTACTTCAGCAGGTGAGAGTTGATCGTCGTAGAGCACCTCTTCTACTCCTTCTAAGCTCATTAAAGCGGATCGTACTGGTTCAAAATCAAATAGATTGAAGGTATCTATTATGAATAGCTGTTGATAGGTTCCGGGAATATCGGGTGTAAATGTCATAGTTGATTATTTTTCGTGAACAGATAATATGGGTAATCGGGCGTGCGCTACCAATTGCTTAGTGATACTTTTATGGAAGAGACGCTCTATTGCTACATGATAGCGCGGTACGATCACTAACAAATGAGTGGGTGAACGTATTAAGTGTTGCTCAATGCCTCGGGCAGGTAATTTATCTTCAATAAAGTGGTATGAATGGGATATTCCCTCCAGAAAATGATCCAACTGCAAAGCCTGCTGCGCTTGATCAACCCGCACTTGCGAGGGATTGGGATGTACATGCAGAATGTCTACCCTTGCTCGCCACAGTTGTACCAGCTTCTTAAAAAAGTCAAGATACGCGGTATCATCACTACTCTCCAGGTCAGTAGCCAACGCAATATACTGCGGATGAAATACTTCAGTGGTGCGGGGTACGGCCAGCACTGGACAGACTCCGTACTGCATAACCTGAAGCGTGGTACTACCTAGCCAAATGCCCGTATCGTTAGTTCCGCGCACCCCCATCACTACCAATTCTATATCTTCTTCTTCAATCGTTTCTTTTATACCTTCGTAGGGCATAGACAACTTCGTGAGGATACGGTGCGGAACAGACTGAATTTCCGGGACGGTGGCTACTAACTGAGCTAATTTATCCTTGGTAGTCTGCTCCTCTCTTTCGAGCATTGGTGAAGTAACAAAGAAGATAGCATCCCCACCAATGGGTACGTGATACACATGAAGGATGAGCAACTCGTGGTCAGCATCTTCTGGCTTAGCTTCGTCGCGCTGTAGTACTTTCGCTACAGCAATGGCGTACTGTAGTGCTTTCTGGGAATCAGGTGAAAAATCTGTAGGAACCAGTATTTTCATAGCTTCATTATCTTTCCTCTAATCACGCTAATAGAAATAAGTGAACCAATGATGTAGATCATCGGAGGGAGTGATGCTCGGCAACACGAAACTAGGTTGGGTATACTATCTTTACAAAATGGTAACGATGGTAGATGTATGGAAAATGGTGGGTGGCTTGGGCTTGTTTCTGTTTGCTATGTACCAAATGGAAGATGCCATCACCACCCTGGCGGGACGAACGTTCAAGCTATTCCTAAAAAACTATACCAAGCACCCCCTATCCGGGTTGTTTATTGGAATATCACTCACGGCTATTCTCCAGAGCAGTTCCGCCGTATCATTACTCATCCTGGCTTTTGTAGGGGCTAGTATCATCAGCATGAAACGGGCTCTTCCGGTTATTTTTGGCTCCAACCTAGGCACGACGGTCACCGGCTGGCTGGTAGCTACTCTGGGGTTCAAACTTCCCATTGATGATTTTGCGCTGCCGTTAGTAGGTATCGGTGGCTTGCTATTGTTTTTCTTCAGCAAGGTGCCCAGCTACTTCAACACGGGTCGATTTGTACTGAGCTTCGGGCTGATATTTCTAGGGTTAGACTACATGAAAGTGAGTATGGATGCGCTCACCCACACGCTTGATTTGACTCAATTTATCCAATATAACCTACTGGTTTTTTTAGCTATTGGCTTGATACTAACCGCATTAATCCAATCCAGTTCGGCGGTAATGGTCATTACGCTAAGTGCTCTGTACTCCGAGATAATCAGCTTACCGATGGCGGCCGCTATCGTGATCGGGTCAAACGTAGGCACGACCGTCACGGTATTTCTGGGCTCATTGGGGGGCGTGCCCGCTAAAAAACAGGTAGCATTTGCCCATTTCCTCTTCAATGTCATCACTGCGGGGGCATCTTTCTGGTTGCTAACCTGGCTATTAGCCATTGTTACCGATGGGCTAGAGCTAAAAGATCCTTTGTTTGCCTTAGTAGCATTTCATACCCTATTTAATGTAGTAGGAGTACTGCTTTTTCTACCATTTGCCCATCCCCTGGCCAAGTTATTAGAGAAGCTATTTACTGCTAAAAAGGAGACAGTTAACCAGTATATCCACCTGGCAACGACCGAAGTGCCGGAGGCCGCATTAGCAGCCCTGCATCAAGAAACCCAGCGATTGTTATCTATTGCAATGTACCTTAATCTCAAAGCACTTCGATTAACCAATAGTACGTTGAACCACCACTTGGCTCCAACGGAAGCTGAAGCCCCTACTAAAATCTACCGACACGCTTACGCAACAGACTATCACCTGATCAAAAGACTAGAAGGAGAAAT